>DVIZ01000081.1 GCA_018710905.1 Candidatus Scybalomonas excrementigallinarum
CTGTTGAGTCTTAGTAAAAAAACGGTTCTCCAATCGAAGATTGATAGAACTTCCGTTGATCTTCAGTTCAAAACTTAGCTTGGCTAATTTATCCCTTGTTTACTGTGTTTGGGTTGTTGATTTCTCAACGACCAAGAATGTTGGACACTTGTCCACCGATTGATTTCTCAATCTTTATATCTCTTGGAATTTTCAAGGTTGTTTCATTATTCAATTATCAATTTTCTTTTGTTTCTTTCGAAACAGCTTGTTTATTATATCTTATTTGTTTTCGTTTGTCAAGAACTTTTTTATTCTTTTCTCAAACTTTTTCGTTTTGTTTCGTTGTCTTTCGCAACAACGTGTTATATCTTATCATATTATCTTCTGTTTGTCAACAACTTTTTTAAATTTATTTTTTCACTCGTTTTTTGAGCAAAAAAATAACGGAGAAAGAGGGATTTGAACCCTCGCGCCGCTATTAACGACCTACTCCCTTTCCAGGGGAGCCCCTTCAACCACTTGGGTATTTCTCCACGGTTGCTATATGATACTATATAACGAACGGAGAGGGTGGGATTCGAACCCACGCGCCCTTTCGGACAAACGGTTTTCAAGACCGCCTCGTTATGACCACTTCGATACCTCTCCATATTCTTTTTCTGTCTCAGCGACAGATATTATGATATCATTTTTGTCTTATAGTGTCAATAATTTTTTTCATTTTATTTCGATCTTTTTACTTATCCTATAGCTTCCCCATTTTTTTCAATTTTATCCCGAATAAATTCTTATTTTTATATAGCAATGAGAAACCCATTTTTAGAGTTCCTCATTACTCCTAGATAATATGGATTGCTAAAATATAGACATCCATATTTTCCTCTTTCTATTGTTACCTATTTCTAGACTAAATATGATCTTTATATATCGTCTAGATATCTCTTTCTATTCTATTCGGCGCTATATGTTCTGTTAAAATACTCATCATCCGAAATGGATATCATTCATCCCCATTTCTACGCTCTATAGGAAAACTAGTATTTATCAATTTTTTACTCTTCCTATGTATAATTTCCCTATCTTATTCTCATAGAAAGTAAACATTCTGCAATCACCAAATCTTCTGGTGTAGTAATTTTAATATTTTCATAACTACCCTTCAATAATTTAATTGGATGATTCCCATACTTTTCTACTACCATAGCATCATCTGTAATGGTATTATCTTCTACCTTCATCATCTCTTCATAAGCCTTGGTAACTAAAGGAACTGTAAAAGACTGTGGTGTCTGCATTAACCATAGGGTACTTCTATCTGGTGTCTCTTTTGCAAATCCTTCCTTATCGATCACTTTAATTGTATCTTTTACAGGCATACCAACAACACAAGCTCTATATTTTTTGACCCCCTCTATGGAAGCCTTTATAATTGCTTGTGTTAATAGCGGTCTTGCACCATCATGAATTAGTACATAATCTCCTGCTTCTATGGCCTTTAATCCACAATAAACAGATTCATATCGCTCGTTACCACCTTCTACAATGGCAACAACTTTTTGAAATCCATATTTCTCTATAATCTCTTTTTGACAATACGAAATCTCACCTTTTCCAACAACTAAAACAATCCCATCCACATCACTTTCTTCAAATTCCTTCAAGGAATAATACAGCACAGGATAGCCTTTTAATTCCATATATTGTTTTTGTATGTGAGATTGCATACGCTTTCCTTGTCCACCTGCTAATACAATCGCTATGATTTTTTCCTGCATGGAACCACCTTCTATCTTTGTCCAATCTTCAGATTAGGAACTGCATTCAAATCCCAACCATGTCTTGTCCCTTTTTGATATTCATAAAATCCAGCCACTCCAATCATAGCAGCATTATCCGTACAAAAAATTGGAGATGGGTGATAAAATTTTAATCCATTTTTTTCACAGGCTTCTTTCATAGCCTCTCTTAAAGAGGAATTTGATGCAACTCCACCTGCAACAGCCAGCTTATTAACACCTAATTCTTTTGCAGCGAAAATAGCATGATTTACTAATACATCAATAACTGCCTGCTGGAATGACGCCGCAACATCTGCTTTATTTACTTCAATTCCTTTCATTTCACATTGATTTAAGTAATTTAAAACCGCTGACTTTAATCCACTAAAGCTAAAGTCGTTTGGAGCGCCTTCAATAACCGCTCTTGGGAATTTAATCGCATTTTTATCTCCCTCTTTTGATAATTTATCAATTTTTGGTCCTCCTGGATAACCGAGTCCAATGGCTCTTGCTACTTTATCAAAAGCTTCTCCTGCTGCATCATCCCTTGTTCTTCCGATAATTTCATATTCACCATAATCTTTTACATGAACAAGATGAGAATGTCCTCCTGATACCACAAGACATAAAAACGGAGGCTCTAAGTCTAAATTTTCAATATAATTAGCCGAAATATGACCTTCAATATGATGCACCCCTACCAATGGTTTTTGTTTTGCAAACGCTATGGATTTTGCAAATGCAACTCCAACTAATAACGCTCCTACAAGTCCTGGTCCATAAGTAACAGCAATGGCGTCGATTTCATCTAATGTGGTATCTGCTTCTTCTAACGCTTCCTCTACCACTTGATTGATCTTTTCAATATGCTTTCTAGAAGCAATTTCTGGAACGACTCCACCATATAATTTATGCAACTCAATTTGTGAAGATATAATATTGGATAGAACTTCTCTACCATTTCGAACAACTGCTGCGGCTGTTTCATCACAAGATGACTCAATCGCTAATATTTTAACTTCTTCTTTTTGCACAATACATTCCTCCTTTTTCTTACTTTTTATTTTCTATATTTCTCTTATTAATTAATACCTATAAATTTTAATACTTATCATTTCAATCCTATACTGTTTTTCGGATAACCTATACGCCACAGACAACTTATTCCTTTTGTCAATCTATGTCCATTGATATTCTTTAAGTCGTTTACTTGTTGAGCACGATTCACACTATGCCTCTTCAAATTCTAACGTTATGCTCTTTCCATCTTTTCCAGGTTTTACTCTCTCAAAAATTTCCCAAACCTTTGGCATAAATTCCTCTGCCCTTGTCAAAGAAGGACTATAATGAGTCAACCACATTTCTTTTACATCCGCTTCTTTTCCAAGTTTAGCAGCTTCATAAAAAGTCATATGCTTATACTCTCTTGCTTTTGCATCTTTTCCATCTTCTCCGTACATACCTTCACAAATAAAAAGATCGGAATTTTTTGCATGTTCTGCAATCGCAGGCACAGGACGGCTATCGGTACAATAAGTGACTTTAATTCCTTTTCTCTCTTCTCCTAAAATCATATCACTTGTATAGATTCGACCATCAGCTTCAATTGTATCGCCTTTTTGCAAACGACTCCAATACATTTTCGGTACTTCATTTTCTTCGGCTTTCTTCGGATCAAATTTTCCCGCTCTTGGAATTTTTATGGTATATCCATAACAAGTCACATTGTGGTTCACACGAAATGCTTCTATTATATATCCATTTCTCTCAATGATCTGTTCACTACCTGAAAGCTCAATAAACTCAATTGGAAATGGTAATTCTGGAGCAATTACACGCAATGCATTTACAACACGCTCTAATCCTTTTGGTCCAATCATAACAAGTGGCTCTGTACGCTCTGCATTTCCAAGGGTCAATAATAGTCCTGGAAGCCCACTGATATGATCGGCATGATAATGCGTAAAACAGATGACATCAATAGGCTTAAAACTCCAGCCTTTTTCTTTGATTGCCACCTGTGTTCCTTCTCCGCAGTCAATTAAAATACTATTTCCATTATATCTTGCCATTAAGGCTGTTAAACGCCGATATGGAAGCGGCATCATTCCTCCACTTCCCAATAGGCATACATCTAACATAGTTATATCCTCACTTCCTAAACGCTATTTTTTACTAGCATTATTTTTATCCTATCACTCTTTTATTCAAAATCTCTTTCTCAATTTTTTTTAATTACAATTTTATTTACACTAATTCCGTTTGATCTTTTATTTGAACGGGTATTTTAAATGTCTGAGTCCATTGATCATAACAAGCTTCACAAATATGAATCACATGATGTTCTCCGTCTTTTTTTGAGAAATATCCCCATTCTTTCTCAAGTAATACCGAATCATTTCTCTCTAAATCATTTAAGCTACCAATCTCTCTCCCACATAAATTACAATATAATTTGCCATTATGCTTCATGCCGTTCCTCCACTTCCATTATCTGCAGATCTTTCGTTCAACTTTATTCTTCTCTATTATAAATGCTTTCTTTGTTATTTTATAGTGGAAAGATTTGCCGACATAATCACCGCATTTTCCAAAGGATCTTTATAATAATTTTTCCTCATTGAAATTGGAATAAAATGAAATTTTTCGTATAGATGAATCGCACCTGCATTACTTTCTCTCACTTCAAGAAAAACAGTATTCACTTGTTCTTCTTTTGCATGCTTTAAAGATTCTCTTACAAGCAATTCTCCTATCCCCTTCTTTCTCATATGAGGCAATACTGCAACATTAGTGACATCTGCTTCATCAATTGTCTTTATCATACCCATATAACCGACTACTTCATCGTTTACTTCTGCCACAAGAAATTGGTGTGTTTCATATTGTAATACTTCTTCAATACTTTCGAGACTCCATGGGATTGAAAAACAAGCACATTCTATTTTCCGAACTGCCTCACAGTCTTCTTTTCTCATCAAACGTATCTTGATTTCTTGTCCCATATTATCTTTGTTCCTTCGCCATCATCTTTTCTCTTAACTCTCTCTCCGCTTGAGAAAGTCTTAAATATTCTGGCTGATGTTCTGTAGCAGTCTCTATTTTACCTTCTTTAAAATATTCAATTCCTAATGTCCCAACGGCACCTGCTCTTTGACGACAAAGATGGGCTGGTGCAAAGGAATATGGCACTTTCATCTGCTCTTTTATAATGTCCCTATATGGAGGAATTCCGTCTCCAATAAAAATAACTTCTCTTCCTAATAAATTCAGCTCTTTTATCAACTCTTCAATGGAAACTGCCATCTGATCTTGCATCACCCGAAACTTCATTTCATGAAACTCATAAAGTCCCGTATAAACTTGATTTCTTCTGGCATCCATAATCGGACAGATCACTTGGCTATTTCCATACAAATTATAGGCAAGTGCTTCCACCGTTGGAATATGGATTAAAGGTTTCCCTAATGCAAAGCCCAGTCCTTTTGCTGTAGCAGAACCAATGCGCAGTCCTGTAAAAGATCCTGGTCCACCTGCTATGGCAATTGCATCTATCGTATCTAAATCAATCTGTGTCATTTTTATTATTTCATCAAGCATTGGTAATAATGTCTGAGAATGTGTCTTTTTATAATTGATTGTATATTCTGCCACTATTTGCTCTTCCTCTACAATAGCAACAGATGCTACAAGTCCTGAACTATCAAGTGCTAAAAGTCTCATAATATCTCCTTTTCTCATTCTATATCCGAATCTGCCATTTCTTATCGTTCTACCTATATCTATAGGAACCGATAAGAAATCATTTTCCATTTATAAAAGAATTATAAATGATCAGAAACGGTAATTCTTCTGTAATCAAATCCCTTTTCTAAATCTTTTTCAATAGTAACAACCTTCATTGTTTCTGGAAGAATTTCTTCGATTAAATTGGCCCATTCAATTAAACAAACACCATTTCCATAAATATAATCTTCAAATCCAATCTCATCCATTTCTTCCACATCGCTAATCCGATAGACATCAAAATGATAAAAAGGAATTCTTCCTTCTTCGTACTCTTGAACAATCGTAAATGTTGGGCTGCTAACTGGCTCTGTAATGCCTAATCCTGTGGCAAATCCTTGTGTAAATACTGTTTTTCCAACTCCTAAGTCTCCCAGTAAGCAAATGACATCACCTGCATTTGCCTCTTGTGCCATCTTCTTTCCAAATTCAAATGTATCCTTTGACTCATGACTTTCAAATATCATATCATTCACTCCTTTCTTTTCTCACTTTTATTTATCTTTTACTCGTTAGAGCTGATACAGTTTCTTCTTCATTTCGTTCTTATTTGTTTCCTACCTCTATTTTACACTTTTTATTCTATCAGAAATATTCTATCGAAAACAAGAAAACTTCTTACTTATATTCTGATTCATTATAACAGACACATCCTCAACTAGCAACGGCAGAAACAAACGAAAAAAGTTGCCAGTGGTTTTCATTTCTTTGTTTTCCACTGACAACTTTTCTATTTACAAGATAGGAATTTTTTCCTCAAATACATCACACCATAAACTTACGGAATTTTTTCCATACATAATAAGTAACAATTGATAATACCGCTCCTTTTACAATATTAAAAGGCACAAAACCGATGAGCAGTAATGTCTTCATATCTTTAATTGCAGGAATCATAGCACTAGCCATTCCATAAAGGGCACTTTCATTTCCTCCAAAATAAAGAGTAATGTAAAGAGGTAATGTAATGAAATAGTTTACAACAACTCCTGTAAACACTAATAATAAAGTTCCTACAAAAAATCCTTTTTGGAGTCTTTTTTGTGACTTTGAATACCAAAATACAAGAGAAACCCCTAATACATAACTAGATGACATAATAAAGTTTGCTATTTCTCCGACTGTTGCTGTACTACTTGTCATAGCATGAAGTAAATTCTTTACTAACTCTACAAATACACCCGCAGCTGGTCCATACGTTAAAGCACAGATGAGTGCTGGTACATCACTAATCTCTAACTCTAAAAAACCAATAAACTTTACTGGGAAATGTACAAACATTAAGATAAATGCCATTGCTGACATGAAACCAATTGTTGTAACTGCTTTCGCATTTAAAACATTTCCTTTTTTAACTCCTTGTAATTGTGTGTTATCCATGTTTTCTCTTCTCCTTTACATAAAAAATACTATGTCGGAAATTCAAGAGAGTGAGGAAAGAATACAAGCTATTTTTGCCCACACAAAAAGCCCTGAATCGATGATTCAGGGCTAATCGCTTAACGTATCGTATATAAAATGTATGGTAACTAAAATACGCTTACAGTTCTTATCTTCTTTCATCCAGACTTTACTGTCGGTATTGGAATCACACCAATTCTGCCCTAATGGCTCGCGGACTTTACCGCCGGTCGGGAATTGCACCCTGCCCTGAAGAACTTCCTTTATTTTATTCTTTTTTATTATAATATTTGTATTTTGAAAAGTCAATACTTTTCAAAATCACGTTTTGAGTTTTCGGAAAACTATTTTTCTTTCTTCCTTCTATTTTTCCCTATTGTTTCATTGTAAGTTGAATCCGTTTTTTCTGCAAGTCCACCGATAACACTTTTACTTCTACAATATCTCCAACACTTACTACTTCTAATGGGTGCTTAATATACCGATCCGTCATCTGCGAAATATGAACGAGTCCATCTTGATGAACTCCAATATCCACAAAAGCTCCAAAATCAATGACATTACGAACCGTTCCCTTTAATACCATACCTTCTTTTAGATCCTTCATATCAAGGACATCGGTTCTTAACACTGGCTTTGGCATTTCATCACGAGGATCTCTTCCTGGTTTCTCTAACTCTTTTACAATATCAAGTAATGTAAGCTCACCAACTTCTAATTCTTGTGCTAATTTCTTAGCATCTGTAATCTGTTTTGAAATCCCTTTTAATCCTCCTCGTCTAATATCGGCTTCTTGATATCCAAGACGCTTTAGTAAATTTCTTGCCACCTCATAAGACTCTGGATGCACGCTTGTCCCATCAAGAGCTTGTTCTCCATCCGCAATTCTCATAAAACCTGCACATTGTTCAAACGCCTTTGGTCCTAATTTTGCAACTTTTAATAATTGTTTTCGATCCGTAAATTTTCCATTTTCTTCTCGATAAGCGACAATATTCTTGGCTACTGTCTTACTCACACCTGAAATATATTCTAGCAAAGAGGCTGATGCTGTATTTAAGTCAATTCCAACTTTATTTACACAATCTTCCACCACTCCTGTTAATGTGTCACCTAACTTCTTTTGGTTCATATCATGTTGATACTGACCGACTCCAATGGATTTTGGATCAATTTTTACAAGCTCTGCTAACGGATCTTGTAAACGTCTAGCAATGGATGTGGCACTTCTTTGTCCTACATCAAAATTTGGAAACTCCTCGGTTGCCAATTTACTAGCGGAATAAACGGAAGCGCCTGCCTCATTTGTAATCACATACTGTACTGGTTCTGGTATCTCCCTAAGCAGTTCTGCAATGACTTGTTCCGATTCTCTTGAAGCAGTTCCATTTCCAACAGATATCAAAGTGATACCATACTTTTTAATAAGACTGTGTACGATTTCCTTTGCTTCTTTTACTTTGTTTTGAGGAGCGGTTGGATAAATGACTACCGTATCCAATACTTTCCCAGTTGGGTCGATCACGGCTAACTTACATCCGGTTCGAAAAGCTGGATCCCATCCAAGAACTGTTTGTCCAGCAATTGGTGGTTGCATCAGCAATTGCTCTAGATTTTTACCAAATACTTTAATCGCCCCATCTTCTGCTTTTTCTGTCAATGTATTTCGAACTTCACGCTCAATAGCCCCACTAATTAATCGCTTGTAACTATCTTCAATGGCCAATTTTAAAACTGGAGTCGTATATGGATTGTCTTTACGAATCATTCTTTTTTCTAAATAGGCAATAATTTTTTCTTCTGGTGCTTGTACTTTTACGGTTAATACTTTCTCTTTTTCCCCACGATTTAATGCTAAAATACGATGTCCTGCTACTTTTTTTATCGATTCCTCATATTCATAATACATTTCATAGACAGAACTCTCTTCTTTATTTTTTGCCTCAGATACTAAAGAACCTTCTTTCATTGTGAGCTCGCGGATATAGGTTCGATAATCAGCATTATCAGAAATTTCTTCTGCAATAATGTCCATGGCTCCTGCAATGGCTTCTTCTACTGTATTCACCTGTTTTTCTTCTGACAAGAACTCTTGTGCTTCTTCTTTTACATCTCTTTTCATATTTTGCAATAAAATAAGATTAGCAAATGGCTCTAATCCTTTCTCTTTTGCAATCATCGCTCTTGTCCTTCTCTTTGGACGATATGGTCGATAGAGATCTTCCACTTCTACTAATGTCTTTGCCTCTAAGATCTTTTTCTTTAATTCTGGTGTCAATTTTTCCTGTTCTTCAATTGTATTTAACACCTGCTCTTTTTTCTCTTCTAAATTTCTTAAATAAACAAGACGTTCCTGTAAATTACGAAGCACTTCATCATTTAAAGCTCCTGTTGCCTCTTTACGATAACGAGCAATAAATGGTATTGTATTTCCTTCATCAATTAATTTTACCGCCGCTTCTACTTGTTGATATTTTACCCCTAATTCCTGTTGTAGTACTGCTATAATATCCATATGATTTTTCTCCCTAATATTAATTATAATTCAAATTCAATTTTTCTTCCCACTGGCTCATAGGCATGATATTTTACCCCAACCATATCAAACATTGCTTTGGAAGCTTTTACTGAATCTGTATCCGCATATTTATCACTCATGTAGATAATCTCTTTAATTCCACTTTGAATAATGGCTTTACAACATTCATTGCAAGGAAATAATGTTCCATAAAGTTTTGCACCTTCTAAAGAACCCCCATTGTAATTCAAAATAGCATTGAGCTCCGCATGACATACATAAAGATATTTCGTATGTAAAGGATCTCCTTCTCTCTCCCATGGCATACAATCGTCAGAACATCCTGTTGGCATTCCATTGTAACCAATAGAGAGAATTTTATTATTGGCATCTACAATACAAGCCCCTACTTGTGTTCCTGGATCTTTACTTCTCATAGCCGCTAACATGGCAACTCCCATAAAATACTCATCCCATGATAAATAATCTTGTCGTTTCATATGATTACTCCTTACTTTTTATTTTCTTCTTTATTCAAATTCTTTCCTACATATCCTTACTCATGTTATATTTTCATTATAATATAACATAAGCTATTTTAAAAGCAACATCAAATAGAAATATAAACCTTACTTTCTGATACCAAAAAACGATATTAGGCAATTGCCTAATATCGTTTTAAAATTTTACACTCATAAGGGAGTAATTTTATTTCCTTTTCATATCGTTTTACTTTGATACAATCTTCATAACCTTCTACACAAGATACTTTAACGTTTTTTTCACTAAAGTTTTGTACAAAATAAAATTTTTCTTGTAACTGCCTTACTGTTACCACCACTTCCTCTGGCAAATCACCTTTCCATGGGGATTTTACAGAACAATTATCTAAAACTTTTTTATAAAAAGCTTCTAAAAGGTTATAGTCTGGCTCTACCGCTAAGTAATATGCTTTCCCTTTTCTATAGCAATTTTCTGTAATAGCTGATAATCCTTTACAGATCCCACTATCATAAACGGCAATTTCTCTTGCACCTTTTTTCTGAACTTCTTCATAGAGATGTTTTATCGAGTAAGAACTTCCATCCATAGAAATCTTGACTTCTTCATCTTTTCTTGTAAGAGTAATCATCTCATTTTCAATTCCTAACACTTCTTGTAACGGATGTTTCTCTACAAAACATAAGTCAGATTCATTTACCACACCACTCCAATAAGTAGTCACATAAATTCCACCATTTGCCACATAATCTTTTATTTTTTCCACATAATGTTCTCGGTACATATAGTTAAGAGGTGCAATAACTACTTCATAATCATCAAAATAGGTACATTCCATATCAACGAAATCAACCGATATTCCTTGTTTCCAAAAAATGCGAAAATGTTCCACTATCGTTTTCACATATTGTTTTTCTTCCCATAACGCTTGGCATTCTTCCAATGCCCACCAGTTTTCCCAATCAAAAACGATAGCTATTTTACTTCTATGCTGTGTCTCTATAATGAAATCTGAGATCTTTCTTATTTCACTCCCTAGTTCTGCTACCTCTTGGAATACTTTTGACTTATTTCCATTTTTATGTCCAATTACTGCCCCATGAAACTTTTCAAAAGCTCCTCTACTTTGTCGCCATTGAAAATATTGAATACTATTTGCCCCATCCGCTATGGCTTGCATTGCAGAAAGCTTATGCATCCCTGGACGCTTTGCAATGTTATAAGACTTCCAGTTTGTTATGGAAGGCGTATTTTCCATCATAAAAAATGGCTGTTTCTTTATACTCCTCATAAGAGCATGTCCAGCAGCTGTCATAGCGGCTACTTCCATCTCATTTTCCTGCTCATGCCAATCGGGATAGGAATCTAAGCTAATAAAATCCAATTGTTTTCCTAATTTGAAGTAATCGATATTCCCAAAAAACTCCATATAGTTAGTTGTAACTGGGCGGTCAGAATATTGCCGAATCACTTGGATTTCTGCTTGACAGAAATTTTGTATCCTATCGCTTACAAATCTCTTCCAGTCTAATTTTAGTCCATGTAACATTGTTTCTCCATGAGGAGATGGACTCTCAATCATATTCCATTCCTGATAAGTATGGCTCCAAAACTTTGTCCACCATGCTTTGTTTAAATTTTCTAATGTTTGATATCGGTCTTGTAACCAATTACGAAACTCCTCTTGGCAATAAGGACAATGACAAGAAGAATCCGTTCCATTATTGCCATATTCATTTGAAATATGCCAAGCAATCACAGCTGGATGATCTCCATATCGTTTTGCTAATTTTCCATTTATAATTTGCATTTTCTCCCGCATTATTGGAGAAGAATAGCAGAAATTATGACGATTTCCTGGTAGATTGCGTATTCGGTTACTTCGTACTTGCCGAACTTCCTCATATTGATGTTGCATCCAAATAGGGAGTGCTCCTGTTGGTGTTGCGAGTATCGTATAAATTCCATTTTCATATAATCGATTTATAATTTGATCCAGCCATTCAAAATGAAATTCTCCTTCTCGTGGTTCATATTCTGCCCATGAAAAAATGCCAAGCGATACACAATTAATGCTTGCTTCTTTCATCCATTGAATATCTTGTTCCAACACCTCAGGTTTATCTAACCATTGTTCTGGATTGTAATCTCCTCCATGCCAAAGCTTTTGAAATAATACTGCTTCGTTTAATCTATTATTATGTAACACTCCCAATTCTTTTGCCTCCTTCTACTGCCTAATCAGTGTTATATCATCAAGATATCCCCATGAGCCAGCTTCTCCTTGAATATCAATGTCAATCCTAACTTCTCCATTTATAACTGGAATATTTGTTATTTGGAACTGATTCCAAATTGGCTTATTTGTACTAGAATCCCACTCATTTGTATCTTCTATCTTTGTTGAATAAATTCCATTCTCATTGGCTACATATACATTACATTCTTTATCATTGCTACTACCATAGCTCCATCCAGTTAATGTATAATATCCGCTTGGCAATTCATTAATCTCTTGTGCTAATCCAATCGTAAATACTTCTGGATCATAGTAATGAAAAGAGTAGCTGCCATTGTCCGTTCGATTCTGATTACCTGTTCTTCCTGCTAATTCTGGCCAATCATTATTTTGTAATTTAATTGTCCAATTATCGGTATCAGATAGCTCCGCCTCCATCGTACCATTTTTTATGTAATTTCTTGTAATTTTTTCAGCATTATTATCATTATCTACAAAAGTGAAATCATCTAATGTTCCATATCCATTTGCATTCCCTTTGATTTTAGCACCTATCCTTATTTTTGTAACACCACTTGGAATTTGAATCTGATCAATCTGGATTTTCTTCCAATTGTTATAATAAGTAAATTCGATATCTGTTTCTGCCAAACGAGTTGTTGCTCCATTTAACTCATACTCAACAAACAATTGCGCCTGTTCTAAATTTTCTGCTATTCCTTGGGCATAGGCACTGAAACAATAATTATGATTTTCTTCTACTTCAATCTCTTGTGAAAGAATAGTAACAAATGGTTCATCATCCCAGAATTGAAAACTTCCCACACCTGAATATGGTGTACTATCATCCCAAATGGTAATCTGTCCTGCATTTCCTTTTTCCTTACTTATTTTCCAATCAGCTGTATTATAAGCATCTTCAAAAGAATTATTTTTTACTAAATTTCTTTGCACTGTAATTGTCACCGTCGGCTGTTTTAATACCACATTATCTAATGGATCAGCACCTAGTATTCTTCCACTTAATTTATATGTTCCTATGCGATTTAAATCTACAGATTCCACATCATTCCAACTTACTGGTAATGATATTAAATCTCCATCAAATTGTAATACCTCTATCTTTGTAGGTAGTATATCTTCTATTGATACAGTATCTTCAACATCTACAATAATATCCTCTGGCATATAAACAATTACATCTTTATCATTATTAATAGATGCCTCTTCTTTATTAAATCGGTAGGCATTCAAAGAATCAAGTTCTTTAAAATTAGCATCAAATAAAATCTGATTATCCCACTCATTTCCTTGTCCCTTTGCAACACCTACACCATCAACTGCTAGCCATAGAGGTTCCCAATAAAATACACCAAGTCCTTTATCATTGTCTACATTAGCAACTGTATTAAACACTGTTTCTAACATTAGTTTCTGATTTTCTACATTAGCCTCTAAGCCCACAACATCTGTTTCCTCTTTTCCTATTAAATTTGGCTGGGAATCAGCATCTTCATAAGTTTGTGGATAAGAAGTTTCTGCTACTACAACTTCTTTTTGATACCTTTTTACAATATTATTCATATTGCTTTTTAAATCTTGAGGTGTCCCATGCCAATAAGGATAATATGACATTCCTATCACATCGAAATCAGTTACCCCTCTTGCAATCATATTATCAAAGAAATATTCAAATCGTTCCTGATCGCCCCCTTCTGCTAGATGAATCATGATTTTAGTTTTTTGATTAATCGGCGTTGTATCTCTTACTGCTGAAATTCCACTATTTAATAACTCTGCTAAGTTATCTAAATTATCGATATATCCATCTTCCCATAGCATCCCTCCACTGATCTCATTTCCAACTTGTACCATATCAGGATACGCTCCAACAGCATTTAAACTATTCAATATATCCGCTGTATAGTCATATACTGCTTGTTTTAATTCAGAAAAATTTAGATCTTTCCAAGCTTCTGGTTTAGACTGATAAGAAGGATCTGCCCATGTATCAGAATAATGAAAATCTAATAAAAACTTTAATCCTGCTTGCTTAATTCTTTGTGCCATTTCTATTGTATGTTCTTTATTACAATAATCACCTGCATCAAATGATGTTGTTGGATTATTCCAAATTCTTAGACGAACATAATTTACATCTTTATCTTCTTTTAAATATTGAAGAATATCATTAATCTTATTACCACTTCCATCAAAAAATTCTCCGCCTGCGTCCTCCACTGCCTCCAGCGAAGATAAATCCATTCCTTTGATAAACTCATCAGAACTTGCATAAGTTGGTGATGTATAAAGCCCCATTCCCACAATTCCAATTGCACATCCTATTACCAATTTTTTTATATTCATAGCTTCTCCTTCTATTATAAAATTATCAATAATTTTTCGTTGATTCTTTAATGCTCACCTTATATCCTAAAATTGTTGTCTTTGGTACCACTTCTTCTTTTATTACTTGTAATAAAAGAGTTGCTGCCATAATTCCTAGTTCTTTTATATTGTATTCTACACAAGTAATCGGAAGATGATATGCTTCTAATAGGGGACTATCATAAAAAGAAGCAATTTTAATTTGACTTGGAATTGATATCCTATTTTTATGTAATATTTTTAATACATGAAAACAAATATTATCATCCATACATAAAAGACATTCCACATCTTTTTGTATCACTTCTTTTACCACTTTATCAGCTACAATACTATTAACTACATTATCATACAAACTAACTTTTTCTGAATTCATTCCTATTCCATTTTTTTCAAAAGCATGTTTACAACCAAGTAATCTATTTCTTGTAGCTATCTGTGTCATATCGCCACATAAAAGAGCAAATTTTTCATACCCCATATGAACTAAAATAGATGTCAATTCTCTACACGCCTCTTCATGATTTACATCCACTTGTATCACTTCTTTATCTGCATAACTACCTATTACAACAAGAGGAACTCCTTTTTCCTTAAGAAATTGAATCGCCTCGTCGTTTTCCATCGTCCTTGTTAAAATAACACCATCTATTTTATGTTTCCAAACAATTTTTTTTAACTCTGTAATATTGTTTGGCTCTATTTTTACAACTATCACATTATATCCATGAATAATACAATAATCATAAATACTCAATAAGATCTTTTGGAAATATGGTATTTCTGCAAATTCCTCTTCTCCTGGTAAAGTAACACAAATATTACCTGTAATCTTTGACGTCCAACTTGGCAAATGTTTTCGTGGAGTAAAATTCTTTTCTCCTGTATAATCTAGTACCAGTTTTCTCGTTTTTTCACTGATTCTTCCTTTGCCCGAAATGGCTCTTGATACAGTAGAATTTGAGAGTCCTAGTTCTTTTGCAATATCTTCAATTCTCATTTTTTTTACTTTATCTTTACTCTCCATAGATTCTCCTTTCCCTGCCTATTCTTCTTAGAAGAAACTGTTTTAAATATAATTTAGGAGGCACTATTCCATAATCAAATATGCCTCCTTTTTTCATTGTATGAAAGCAACTGTCATAGACTATACTGACAACTATTATAAACTAAAAACTCACTTCTTATCTTTATTGTTTTGCCAAATATTCTTCATATTGACGAAGTAGTTCATCCGTTACTTTAGAAAGCCCTGCGCTCTCTAATGTCTGTTTCATAGTATCAAACATCTTTTCTGTCTGATCCCCATAGATTCCTAGGGCAAAGCTGCTTTCGTATTCTGCTAAAACAGATTGCACAACGGTATATTCTGTTTCAACATTTGATGGATCAAATGTAAATCCTGCTACTTCTGGATGATATTCTTTCTCTTCCATTTTCTCATCCATAACAACTTGGCGTTCATCAATTCCCACTTCATCTGGTTCATCTTGACGATTTAATGCCCAAGCCCATCCATTCCAAGTATAATTTTCAGCAGCATCTAATGTTTTACGATATCCATCTTTTGTTAATTCCCAATGTTCCCCTTCAATTCCACCTAATAATAAACGGTTTAAATTGACATCACTTTTTATGTAATCTAAAACTAACGCTGCTCTCTTTGGATTTTTACTGCTTGCTGTAATGGCTGTTGCATCATCTGCATAACTTCCTCTACGACGTAACGTATCTGGAGTTACATCATATACAGCATATGTTCCATTTTTAGAACTTTCTAAATTCTTTCCTGCTGAATATACAGAAGTATTCCATACAAAAGCTCCAGAAGTTCCATTTTCAAAGTATGCTTGTGCATCACTTGTATCATTAATAGCATCTGTTGACCATACACCTTCTTTTGCCAATTCTGCCATCTCTAAACAATATTGTTTATAAATATCTGAAGTGAATAAATAAGAAATATCTTCTTTATTTGGTGCTTTTTCACTATCACTATTATTATAATACCAATCATATCCATTGGCTACCGCTTCTAGTTTATTATTTTGCAAATAAAGGCTTAATAACTGTTCACGGTTTGTATTCGTATTTAACGCCGTTACACCTGTGTCTTTTTGAATATTCGCCAATTCTACTAAATATTTCTTTAAATTATCCCAACTAGTTGGCTCTGTTAAATTATATTTATCCATTAAATCTTTTCTCACCATAGCGATTTGATAGGAATTAAATAACGCTTTTGCCTTTGGAACTGCGTAAATCTTTCCACTAATAGAAATCTGATCCCAACTCTCTTCTGGCTGCTCTGCATAAGTATATGGCATATAATTTTCTAAAAATTCAGGAGTTAACTCTAAAAATGCTCCTTTTGCTGCTTCTTCATTATAATAACACCATGCAGCCGTATAAATTAAATCTACCTGTTCTCCTCCTGATAAAAGAAGAGAATATTTTGTTTCATAATCACTCCAATTTAAAAATTTAACATCTAAGGTAGTATTCAGATTCGGCTCAAAGTACTCGCTATTGGCTTTATCGAGCACTTTTTGCATATCCTTTGGAGTATCTCCTAATACATACATTACAATTTTTTCTTTTTCCGCAAAGTTATATCCTTTCCCATAATAAGGACTGTCTTTTGAAATTGTAGAATCATCTGCTTGTTCTGTTTTTTCTGTTGCCCCACCAGTGTTCTGTGTCTTTGTTCCTCCACAACCTGCCATTGTGAATGCCATTGTTGTTGCTAATAAATAAGCAAGCCACTTTCTTTTCTTTCTCATGTAAATTCCTCCCAATTTTTTTATTTTTATAAGTAAAGCAATCTGCTCACTTTACATCAATTATCATCCTTTTACAGCTCCAATTGTAAGCCCCTTTACAAAATATTTTTGTAAAAATGGATATAGGAATACGATTGGACCTGTGGCAATTACTGTCATAGCAAGTTTCAATCCCTCTGATGGCATTTGTCCAATTTGCATTCCCGTAGCTGCTGCTACTCGTTTCAATGCTTCGGAACTATTTAAAATATTCTGTAATGTATACTGTAAGTTCCAATTTTCTCCCGTACTCATAAATAGCATACAGTTATACCAGTCATTCCAATAAGACAATGCAATAAATAAAGTTAAAGTAGCAATCAGTGGTTTTGCAGTTGGCATAATAATTTGCCAATAAATTCGGAAATCCCCTGCTCCATCAATTTTTGCCGCTTCAATCATTTCAAACGGAATTCCCTTCATAAAACTTTTGGCAATAATCATATTCCAAACAGAAAACAGACCTGGAATAATTAAAGCATACATATGATTTGTAAACTTAAACGTGTTTGTGCATAATAAATACCATGGAACAAGTCCACCATTAAATAATGTTGTAAAGAAGAAGAAAAAAGATAATGCATTTCTCCATGGAAAATCGGGTCTTGCCAACACATATCCTGTCATTGTCGTAATAATAATAGAAAGAGTAGTCCCGACCACTGTAACAAATATGGTGACTCCATAGGCATGTAAAATACTCTCAGGATTTTTTAATGCCATTTTATAAGCTTCTAACGAAAATGTTTTGGCTGTTAAAAAGAATTGATACCCTTCTTTTATAATGGTACTTTCATCGGTCAAAGAGCCAACAACAATTAAATAAAATGGAATAATACATAATAACCCAAATATTGTTGTGATGATATATGAAAAAATTTTAAATACCAACACATCTCTTCCTGTTTTTATCTTCATTTTACCCCTCCTAAAATAATGAATAATCTGGTGCTAACTTTTTCACAATAAAGTTGGCTACAACAATTGTGACAAAACATAAAACTGATTGATATAATCCAGCAGCTGCTGACATTCCAATGTTTGGTGTTGTGATTAAAGAACGATATACAAATGTATCAATAACATCTGAAGATTGTAATAAAAGTTGATTGGAGCCGACAAGTTGATAGAACATTCCAAAATCACCACGGAACACATTACCTAACGCTAATAGTACCATAATCATAATCGTTGGCTTTAAACTTGGTAATGTAATAAATCGAATTCTCTGCCATATATTTGCACCATCAATTTCCGCCGCTTCATACATATCTTGGCTAATTCCCGAAATAGCAGCCAAATAAACTACCGTTCCATATCCCGTCTGCTTCCAAATACGAACAAATACTAAAACGACTGGCCACCATTTTGTCTGTTGATAAATACTAAAATTCTCAACTCCAAAGATAGATAAAATAGAATTTAAAACCCCATTGCTCCCAAAAATATTTAACATAATCGTAGAGACTACAACCCATGAAATAAAATATGGAAGAAACATAAATCCTTGCATTACTTTTTTAAATAATTTATTGTTTATTTCATTTAAAATAATTGCAAACCCAACTTCAAATATAACCCCCAATCCAATAAATGCTATATTATAAAGTAAGGTATTTCTCGTAAGCGTCCAAATTTTACCACTTACAAACAGGTACTTAAAATTTTCAAACCATACCCAAGGACTTCCAAATATTCCTTGTGAATAATTATAATTCTTAAAGGCGACAACAATTCCAGCCATCGGTATGTACGCAAAGATCACAGTTAAAATGGTAGCTGGCAATAACATAGCTAATAATACCTTATTTTTATATAGAGCCTGAATCTTCATCTTTTCCTCCTCCTATTTGCACAACTTTTATTTTTACAATTTTTTTTGCTCTTTTTATTATTATAAAACTTTCCCTCTTTTTTGTATATTGACATTTTATATAATAATATTTTCCTATTTTTGTTGTTAAACTCTAATTATTTTTCTTTTATTTTTGAGCAATTTCATTTTTTGTCCAAAATTATACTTTAAGCAATTGTACAATAGTGCAACTAAAAGCAACAAAAAAGGGAATGATAATTTCTTATCATTCCCTTTTATATGTTTTTTCTCTTCTATTCACTTAATAAAACGATTATCTCTCTTGGAAAAACGCATCATGCACTGCATTCATAGCTTTCTTTGTATCCTTTTCCCCAATTACAACTGTAATATTAATATCAGAACTTGAAATCATACGAATATTAATTCCAACATCAGATAATGCTTCAAACATTTTCGCTGCAACACCTGGATTTGTCATCATACCAGCACCAACGACGGACACTTTTGATACATCTTTTGACACATCGATCTTTTCATAATTGTCACTAAAATTACTTTCAATAATTTCTACTGCTTCGTCTGCAGCACTTTCTGCTACCGTAAATGCAATATCCTTGCTATCATCACGACCAATAGACTGTAAAATAATATCTACATTGATGTTTCTCTTAGCTAAAATATTGAATACTTTAAAGGCAACTCCTGGTTCATCTTTTACTCCGATTAAAGCAATTCGTGCTACATCATTATCTCCTGCAACTCCACTAACAAGCATTCTTTCCATCTTTGTTTCCTCCTTAACAATCGTTCCTTCTGATGTATTTAAACTAGAACGTACAACCAATTGTACTCCATATTTTTTTGCAAGCTCTACAGAACGGTTATGAAGCACGCCTGCCCCAAGAGACGCTAATTCTAACATTTCATCGTATGTAATCTCTTTTAGCTTATAAGCCTCTTGTACAACGCGTGGATCAGCTGTATATACGCCATCTACATCTGTATAAATTTCACAGGCGTCCGCATTTAATACTGCTGCTAAAGCAACGGCTGTTGTGTCGGAGCCCCCTCTTCCCAATGTGGTATAATTATCATAACGATCAACCCCTTGGAATCCTGTTACAAAGACAATTTTTCTTTGCTCTAATTCATGTTGAATTCTTTCTGTATCGATATCTTTTAAACGAGCATTTCCATATCGATGATCGGTATGCATCTTAACTTGAAAAGCATTTAAAGAAATTGCTGGAACGCCAAGGGCATTTACTGCCATAGCAGCTAACGCTACAGAAGTCTGTTCTCCCGTTGTAAGAAGCATATCCATCTCACGCTTTGATGCTTTTGGATTAATATCTGCTGCCATAGAAAGGAGTTCGTCCGTCATTTTTCCCATAGCAGATAAAACAACGACAACATCGTTTCCTTTCTGGTATTCTTCTATACAGCGTTTTGCTACATTAAAAATTCTTTCCTTGTTCCCAACAGATGTACCACCAAATTTTTTTACGATTAGCATAATGTCCTCCTATGTTACGTTTTATTTGTGCGAAAGGCATAAAGCAAACAAAAATACCTATCTTTCCACTTAGAGCCATCCGCGAACTTGAGAAACTAACGAAGCACAGTTCTCACAGTTATTAGAAAATAAGCGCTTTATGAATTCTGTCACACGTGGAAAACACTCTTTACGAGTTTCCTATTCCAATGAACAGCTAATTTTTTAACACCTTTGCTCTTCATTATATGCGATCTTTCTTCTATTGTAACGCTCAAATCCTGTCGGAAACATGGCATTTTAGCGTTTATACATTTTCTTTCTTATTCCAAAAGAGTTTTTCTATGCGCTTTTTTCCACAACTGGTATCCATAATGGCTGGACACCTTCTATAGTTGACTCATCATTTTCTTTTCAACAATCTAATTGTTACGACTTGCTATCCATTCACGAAAACATATTTTAACTTTCGTTTCCTTTTTTCATAAACATCTTCTGCACAATTTGCTATATAGGAATATAAATCTTTCATTTTTCTATATTCCACCCTTAGAAAATGACAATAACTGGTTACAGTATAATACCGATATGACATTATGTCAAAAACTTTTTTCATTTTTTACACATTTTTTAACTTTTATCTAAATATGACGAAAAAGATACCCATAAAGTTTCTATAATCACTAACGTTTTTTATTCCCTTGCCAAAATATTCAAATAATGGATTCCTTCACTTCCTTCAATTTCGTGAAATAAATGAGAAATATCTCCTGTATCTGGCAAAATCATAATGCTGAGTGTTAATAAAGCAACTCCATTGATCGGAATACTTTGATGAATGGTCATAATATTTGCCCTATATTTTGCAATACAATTTAATACCATAGAACAAAGCCCTGGTTTATCTTCCAATTCTACAACAAAAGTAATCACTCTTCCTTTTGCATTTTCTTGTAACTGGAAAATATCATCCTTATATTTATAATAAGAACTGCGGCTGATCCCAACTCGTTCAGCCACTTCTTGAATCGTGAGATTTTTGTTACTATCCAGTAACTTCTTTGCTTCTACAACTTTTAACAATACTTCTGGCACCGCTTTTTTCTTCACCAAAAAATATTTGCTTTCATCTAACATACCGTTCTTAAGTCTCCCTTCTCCTTTTTTTATTTCCTCTTCCATCATGTCCTTATCTCTTTCTATTTTTTCTTTTTATAACCCTTGCCCTTATTTCTTATTCTTCTTCACGTTTTTTTGTAGCTTCCCATTTTAAATAGGCATTCATAAACGCATCTAAATTTCCATCCATGACACTTGCTACATTGCTTGTTTCTTCTCCTGTTCTTAAATCTTTTACCATCGTATATGGTTGCATAACATAAGAACGAATTTGACTACCCCAACCATTATCGGAAACCTCTCCTCGAATTCCTGATAACTTCTCCATATTTTCTTGCTGTTTCATCATATAGAGCTTTGCTTTTAACATTTGCATCGCTTTGTCTTTATTTTGGAATTGAGAACGCTCATTTTGACATTGTACAACGATTCCTGTTGGCAAGTGAGTAATACGAATAGCAGATGAAGTTTTATTAACGTGCTGTCCACCTGCTCCACTAGAACGATAGGTGTCAATTCTTAAATCATCGTCATTGATCTCAATTTCAATCTCTTGATTGATTTCTGGCATAACATCACAAGATACAAAGGATGTCTGTCTTTTTCCTGCCGCATTAAATGGTGATATACGAACAAGACGATGCACTCCCTTTTCAGATTTTAAATAACCATAGGCATTTTCTCCATTAATCTGAACGGTAACCGTCTTAATTCCAGCTTCGTCTCCATCTAAATAATCAAGAATCTCTGTTTGATATCCTCTTGCATTTGCCCATCTTGTGTACATACGGAATAACATACTTGCCCAATCACAAGACTCTGTTCCACCTGCTCCTGCATGAAGTGTCAAAATTGCATTGCACTTATCATATTCGCCTGATAAAAGTGTTTTAACACGGAGTTGTTCTAAACTTTCTACAAAAGTTTTTACCATCTCATCAATTTCTGGAATTAAAGAAGGATCTTCTTCTTCATATCCCATCTCAAGCATAGTATCAATATCTTCTAACTGGTCAACAAGTCCTTTATATTCCTCTACAGTATCTTTTAAATTCTTTAGTTCTTTCATCACCTGCTGAGAACGCTCGATATTATCCCAAAATCCTGGTGATTCCATATCCGCCTCTAATTCTTCGATTCTATCCTTTTTTCTCTCTAAATCCAAAGAATGTCCTACTTCTACTAATGGATCTCGATATTGATTGATTGTATATTTAAATTGATCTAATTCAACCATTCTTCTGCCTCCTTTAATGCTTGTATAATTAGCATACCATGTTCCTATAGTGCTATGCAACTACCTAAAACGATAAACAAGAAAAAGTGTGATTTCCGATAAATTTCCTATCACAGAAAAAAGGGCTGTTATGAATTTCTCTTCACAACAAACCCTTTTCTTTTATTCTACATTATGCTTCATTTTTTCCACAGCAATGTTTATATTTCTTTCCTGAACCACATGGACATGGATCATTTCTTCCGATTTTTTCAGACATTCTAACAATTGGTCTTTTTCCGCCTGTTGTGTCTTTATTTGTACCAGTTACTTTTGCAACTTCTTCTCTTTCCACTTTTTGTTCAATACGAACATGTAAAAGAGCTTGTGCAGTTTCTTCACGAATGGCTTCTGCCATTTCATCGAACATTGCATAACCTGTAAATTTATATTCTACAACTGGATCTCTTTGTCCATATGCCTGTAAACCAATACCTTGACGAAGTTGATCCATATCATCAATATGATCCATCCATTTACGGTCAATGACACGGAGAAGAATTACGCGTTCAATTTCACGAAGATGTTCTGGTTCTGGGAACTCAGCTTCTTTTGCTTCGTATAATTTTGCAGCTTCTTCTTTTAATCTCTGGATCAGTTCTGCTTTCTTACCATTCTTTTGTTCTTCCTCTGTTAATTCAATTCTCTTAACTGGAATTACGGAAAGAAGTTCGTTGTTAAGACTTTCTAAATCCCAATCTTTTGCTGGCTGATCATCACCAATTACACGATTTACATAGTCTTCCACTGTATCTAAAATCATTTTGTAGATAACGTCTCTCATATTTTCACCATCTAATACACGACGACGTTCTCCGTAAATGATTTCTCTTTGTTCATTATTTACGCGGTCATATTCAAGTAAGTTTTTACGAATACCGAAGTTATTTCCTTCAATCTTCTTTTGGGCTTTTTCGATAAAGTTTGTAAGAGTCTTATGCTGAATCTCTTCTCCTTTTGGAAGATTTAACGCTTTATACATTCCCATAACTCTTTCAGAACCGAAAAGACGCATTAAATCATCTTCTAATGATAAGTAGAATTTAGATTCCCCTGGATCTCCTTGACGCCCAGCACGACCACGGAGCTGGTTGTCAATACGTCTTGATTCATGGCGTTCTGTACCAATAATTTTAAGCCCGCCAAGATCTTCTACGCCTTTTCCAAGCTTGATATCCGTACCACGACCTGCCATATTTGTAGCAATTGTAACAGCGCCACGAACACCAGCTTCTGCGATAATTTCGGCTTCTAATTCATGGAATTTCGCATTCAATACTTTATGTGGAATATGACGTTTTTTCAAACGAGAACTTACTTCCTCTGATGCTTCAATTGTCACAGTACCAACTAAGACTGGTTGTCCTTTTTCATGACTTTCTGCGATATCATTGATAACTGCATCTAATTTCTCTTCCTTTGTGCAATAAACAGCATCATCATGATCCTTACGAACCATAGGTTTATTTGTAGGAATCACAATAACGTCCATTCCATAAATTTCACGGAATTCTTGTTCTTCTGTCTGAGCAGTACCTGTCATACCAGATTTTTTTGCATATTTATTGAAGAAATTCTGGAATGTAATTGTTGCAAGAGTTTTACTTTCTCTATTTACTTTTACATGTTCCTTAGCTTCAATCGCCTGATGAAGACCGTCAGAATATCTTCTTCCTGGCATAATACGTCCAGTAAACTCATCAACGATCAATACTTCATCGTCTTTTACAACATAATCTTTGTCACGGAACATTAAGTTATGAGCTCTTAATGCAAGAATCATGTTATGCTGAATTTCTAAGTTTTCTGGATCTGCAAGGTTTTCAATTTTGAAAAACTCTTCTACTTTTTGAATACCTTGTGCTGTCAACATAACTTGTTTGTCTTTTTCATTTACAAGGAAATCTCCATCTTCTTTGACATCTTCACCCATAATAGCGTCAATTTTGGATAATTCTCCTGTTGAAGTACCTCTTTCTAATTTTCTAGCCACAAAATCACACATCTTATAAAGCTCTGTGGATTTTCCGCTCTGTCCAGAAATAATAAGAGGTGTTCTCGCTTCATCGATTAATACAGAGTCAACCTCATCCACGATTGCATAATGTAAGTCTCTTTGAACGAGTTGCTCTTTATAAATAACCATGTTATCTCTTAAATAGTCAAAACCTAATTCGTTATTTGTAATATAAGTAATATCACAATTATAAGCTTTTCTTCTTTCATCTGGTTCAGAGCTATTTAAAATAACACCAACTTTTAATCCTAAGAAATTATGAATTTGTCCCATAATTTCAGCGTCACGTTTTGCTAAGTAATCATTTACTGTTACAACATGAACACCTTTTCCTTCTAACGCATTTAAGTATGCTGGAAGTGTAGAAACTAATGTTTTACCTTCACCTGTTTTCATCTCTGCAATACGTCCCTGGTGAAGAATAATACCACCAATTAATTGTACTCGGTAATGTTTCATACCAACCGTACGAACAGCTGCTTCTCTTACAACTGCAAATGCTTCTGGTAAAATATCATCTAATGTTTCACCATCAGCAAGACGTTTTTTAAATTCTTCTGTTTTCCCTTTAAGTTCCTCATCTGTAAGTGCCTGCATTGTTTCATCTAATGCTTCAATCTTTTCCACTAAAGGCATAATACGTTTAATTTCTTTTTCGCTATGGGAACCAAAAATTTTCTCTAAAATATTCATTTATCTTTCACTCCTGTGATTCGTTCGGAATATTGTCAAACTACATTGTACCATTGAATTTCCTTATAAGCAACGAAATTCTAAATTCTTAACAAAATGTCCATATTTGAACTTTTTGTTAGAAACAGATCTATTTTTAAAGTTTTTTCAATCTTTAAAGAAATCGAGCACCAAACCCAATACTCCCTCCCCTTATTTCATTATAGCTCTCCTTTCTTTTATCCATACTTGAAAAAACCATCTAATAAAAAAATATACAATATTCTAGGCGTCTTTTCAAGAAAAATATGCGGTAATTTCTGTAAATCTTGGAAAAGAGTCACAATCGATTCACATAAAAAAGAAGTATCACGAAACGATAAGCGTCCTTTGTGATACTTCTTTTCCCCATATTATTTGCTACATCAAAAACCCTTCCTTGATGTAACCCCACCTTGCTTTATGAATTATGGACTGCTTGTCCAACATAAAACTCAAATTTTAATACTCAGGTTCAATCAGACCATATGTATGACCTTTTCTCTTATATACAACATTTACTTCATCTGTTTCCACATTACGGAATACGTAGAAATCATGTCCTAACATTTCCATTTGTAGGCATGCTTCCTCTGGATCCATAGGTTTTATAGCAAACTGTTTGCTTCTAAAAATCTTAATTTCTTCATCATCGGTTTCTTCTTCAACGAATGATGGTTGGAAAAATCCACCTGCTTGTTTTTGTTGCACTAATTTATTTTTATATTTACGAACTTGACGCTCGATAATATCTACAACTAAATCGATAGATACATACATATCATCACTAGATTGTTCTGCACGGATGATACTTCCTTTCATAGGAATTGTAACTTCAATTTTCTGCCTGTCCTTTTCAACACCAAATGTAACATGAATCTCTGTATTATCTGTAAAATACTTAGAAAGTCTATCGATTTTCTTTTCAACTGTATTCTTTAAAGCCTCTGTCACTTCAATGTTCTTCCCAATAATAATGTAACGCATATGGTCCAACTCCTTCTATGTCATATTATCCGATGAGCTATCACGGATAGACGTCCAACAAAAGCATCCAATCTCCTGTTGTTCATAGTCATATTATACCATAATTATTATTTTTTTCAATCACTTATCTACATTTTTTATAATTTTTTATTAATTATTTCATTCTATTTTATATTGAAAAAATTCTCAGATTTTTATCATTTTTATAACATAATAATTGATAACGTAGTTTTTATGATTTTTCAAATGTTTTTACTTGGTTTTATAATAATTCACCAAAACATTTGTTCCATTTTCGACATTATTTTTTCTTCTTTCTACATATATCATTTTGTGGATAATGTGGATAACTTTGTGTATAACTCAAAATCATCTTTTCTACTCATTCTTTTCCTGTGTATGATTTATAATTTTTATCCACATAATCCACATCGTAATTTTTACTTTTCCATTTTTCGCCATTTCTTTGTGCATTTTGTACATGCCCTACCTATATCATTGATATTCAATTCCTATTGTATTCCTATTTTTATCAAAAAATTCCAAAACGAGAATACTGCTTTTATTTTCTCTCACCAAAAAAAGCTATCCTATAAAACGAACTTTTTTCTTCCACATCCGTCTTATAAGATAGCTATTTTTTACCTATATACTTTTTAAATTAACCATACAATATACGATACGAGTTTATAATCCACTTTATTGTTATCCTAGAATACTTCTTGCACAATATGGAGTTCTATAATACATATTAGAAATTTTAATTCCTGATTCTGGAGAACTTGCATGAACAACTTGTCCATTTCCAATATAAAGTGCAACGTGACCAATGCTACTTCCATTCTTATAGAAAATTAAATCTCCAGGCTGTACATCGCTTAAAGAAACTGATCTTCCATTTGTAGCTTGTTCTCTAGAAGTACGGCTAATAGAAATACCGAAGTTTCTATATACAGATTGTGTAAATCCAGAACAATCTGTTCCATTTGTTAAACTTGTTCCTCCATATACATATGGATTTCCTACAAACTGCACTGCAAAATTAACAATATTTTGTCTTGTTGTTGACCCTGCACTGCTATAGCTCTTGTCAGATGAACTTGAACTTCCAGAACTGCTGTTACTACTTGATGAGCTAGAAGAACTTGAGCTACTTGATGTATTTGATGAATTTGAGGAACTAGAAGTATTTGATGTACTTGATGAACTAGATGCACTTTCAGCTTCTGCTTGCTGTCTTTGTTCTTCTGCTTGTCTTTCTAACTCACGGGCTGCTGCTTCTTCCGCTTTTTTCTCTTCTTCTCTAGAAACAGCATCATCAAATTGGAAGTCAATATCTACATATTCTTTTGATACATAGCCTTTTACGTCTTGATCTACCTTAATTGCAACCCAATTTTTTCCTTCTTTAAGAACTTTATAGTCCTCACCTTCTGGTACTAATGTTAATATTTTTGCTTTTTGTGTCGCCTTTTCACGCACTCTTAATGTTTGTGCTGTAACAGTTGCTACTTTTTTACAAACTTTATTTGCGTAGGTTTCTACCTCTTCTCCTGTTACAAGAAACTCATCTTTTACCCAACCGGTTACTTCTCCAGATTCGATTTTTGTCCATCCATTTTTTTGTTTTAAAATCGTTCCTGCTGCACCTTTATATAACTTTCCAACTACTTTTGCTTCTTCTGTTGGATGTTTACGCACATTTAAATAATTATTAACTTTTGCTAATACGATTCCATCATATTTGGATGTTTCTTTTTTCTCTTCTGCTGCCTCTTTTTTTGCTTTCTCCTGATCTTCCGTACTTGGAATATCTTTTTCGTCCACTGTCTTTACTTCTGTCGCTCCTGCTGCTAATGGATCTTGTTGTTGTTCTGTTGTCTCTTCTGGCTCCACTGGACTTTGATCTTCTGCAACATTTACAATATCATCCATAGAAAGGGAAAATCCTGCCACTGCTGTTGTTGAAAAAATGCTCTCAGCATGAGCTTGTACAGTTCCTGCACCTAAACATGCAGCCACTGCCATTAAGGCAAAAGATGCCTTTGTTTTTAAAAATCTCATGTTTCTTATAACCTCCTACATGGTACTCTTTATTACTTTTCTTATTTTTATTATTATATTACAAAATTGTTAAATCTCAAATCACTTTGCTCATTATAGCAGTTTCCCCTACATATGTCAACATAATAAGGCTTAAATTCATGATTTCTTCCTAAATTGTTTATAAAAAAAACAAAACAGATCTTTTTTCATACAAACCTGTTTTGCTTTTTTTGTTTCATTCTCTATACTTTCTTAATGTTTTGTAACATTTTTGTAATAAATATCATTTTACTTGTTCTGCTAAATATTTCTCAATAGAATAGACTGCATTAGCACCATCAGATGCTGCTGTCACTACTTGACGAAGTGCTTTTGTACGGACATCTCCCGCAACAAAAAGACCTGCTGTACTTGTTGTGCCTGTCTCATCACCAATGATATATCCTTTTTCATCTCTGTCTACAATATCTTTTACCATTTCTGTATCAGGACGGTTTCCTACTGCAACGAATACACCTTGTACTGGAAGTTCACTTTGCTCTTCTGTTTTTACATTGCGTACTTTAATATTATTAACAACACCTTCTCCTTCTATCTTTTCTACGACACTATCCCAAACGACTTCTACATTTGGAAGAGAAAGTAATTGTTGCTGTAATATTTTAGCTCCACGGAATTCATCTCTTCTATGAATCACATATACTTTTTCACAACCTCTTGCTAAGAAAATAGCATCTTCTAACGCTACATCTCCACCACCGACAACTGCAACTGTTTTTCCTCTAAAGAATGCTCCATCACAAGTTGCGCAATAAGAAACTCCCATTCCTTTTAATTCTTCTTCACCGGATACACCAAGTGTAACGTGTTCTGCTCCTGTTGCAATAATCACTGTTTTTGCTTCTATAGGTTCTTTTCCATCAAATAATACTGTAAATCCGTTTTCTGTCTTCTCCACTTTCTTTACAGATGCTGTTAAAAACTCTGTTCCTAATTTATCCGCATGTTCTCTCATTTTAACCCCTAAATCAAATCCATTGATCATTGGAAGTCCTGGATAGTTATCCACTTCATAGGTATTTAAAATTTGACCTCCACTCATTGGATTTTTTTCTATTACAATCGTTTTTAATAACGCTCTTTGGGCATAAATTGCAGAAGTTAATCCTGCTGGTCCAGAACCGATAATTGCTAAGTCATATTGAATATTCATTATAAATTCCTCCTATTTGTTTACTTTTATTATTAGAAAGAAAGGTACAGATAAATGCTGAAAAATCATCCATATGAGTCAGTATTTCTTCTTTATTTCTGAAACCTTTCATTTTTCTATCATTCCTATTTCAATCCATTTTCATTTTCTTCTTTCTTCACAACAATGCTTGTATTGTTTCCTTTTCTGCTTTATAATACTATCTAAGAAAGTTCATCTTTCATTGTTAAAAAAAGGAGGCGAATACTATGATTCGCAAATGGTTATTAACAGTTGGTTTATTAGTTGTTGGAACTACCACACTCTTTGGCTGTGGAAAGAAAGATTCTAACACTCTATCTAATAACAATACAGAATCAACTGTAGCTTCTACTACTGAAGCTACGACAGAGGCTTCTACTTCTACATCTACAGAAAATCCAGAAGCAACTGAGGCTACGACAGAAGCTACTACAACTGAGGCAACTACAGAACAGGAAACTACTACGGAAGCTACTGCTTCTACAGAAACTACAAAAGATACGGAAGCTACAACAGAAGAAACACTTCCTCCTAAAGTTACTTCAAAGAAAACAGGCACTGGTATTTTTAATGGCCAAATTGACAGTAACTCTGTAGAAATTGAAATGGAAAATGGTCAACCTGAGACATTCTTTATTTATAAAGAAAAAGTAGCTGAAGCATTTAATAATATGGATATTGGTGCAAAAATTTCCTTTACTTATGGACCTGCAAAAGGTCAAGTAAATCCTCAGATTCTTTCTGTAAAAGAACAATAAGTCAATTATTTTTTTCTTTTAGAAAACTAATAACCAACAAAAAACTTCCTATGAAAATAAAAAAGTCCGCTATATTAAATACAATATGGCGGATTTTTTTCCATGAAAAACTAAAATAATCTACCACATAATGTTTCGTAATGCGATCCCACGCATTGCTAATAGCACCACCTAATAGGAAAGATAATGCTAATTTTCTCATTCCTTGTCCAGATACTTTTACTAACTGATGAAGCCAAACAAGCAATCCTAAAATTAGTCCACACGTCCCAAATATTAATTTTTCTTGGTGTTGAGAAAACAGGTCAAGCGCTGCACCTTTATTATAATATTTTTTTAAAATCAACTTTCCATTCCATCTTTTAATAGAATGTTCAAAGTCTAATTTCTTATCCATCTTCTTTTTCATATTCCATTCAAATGCAACAATACTCGCAATAATTCCATACCATATCAACAGCATCCCTCCTTCTCTATCCAGACTTTCTTAAATTTGTTGATCTATTTTACCATTTTACCTATTCTTTTTCTGTGACTTTCTCACATTTTTTATCTCTTCCTTTATTTAGTATAACAAATAAAAATTTTTTTGAAAGTATTTTCTAATTGTTATCTTCTTTTTCCTATGTTACACTACTAACAGATAGAAGAATAAAATTGTTAGGAGGATTTATTTTATGGAAAAGAGACCTTATGTTTGCCCAAAATGTGGATGTAACCATTATGATCACGATCAGTTTCAAGCAACTGGTGGAAATTTTGCTAAAATTTTTGATATCCAAAATAAAAAATTCATCACGATTAGCTGTTCTGAATGTGGTTATACAGAACTTTATAAATCCGAAACCTCTGATGGATGGAATATTTTAGACTTCTTAATTGGTTAAAAGGAGGAGACTTATGGTGGCGAAACAATTTTATGAATTAATAAAAGAAAGAAAACCAAATCTTGAAAATATCTCTAAAAAATGGGATTCTTCCATATTCAATGGAATAAAAGAAAATCCGTCCATATTAGAATTAGAGTCCTGTTTAAAAGAGCAAGTAAGCCAGACAAAAAAACAAGGGCTAGAATTGATGAAAAAACATAAAAACAAAATTTTATATAGCTCTCTTATTGTTTCTATCAGTGCAGTGGGAATCGGAATTTATTCTCAATTTCGCCTTATCAAATATCGTCGTCTTTGCATGGAAATGGCGAAAATTGACCACGATATTGCAACCTATGTGATAGAATCTTCAAATCTATATAATCAAAAAACAATGCATCTACGCCCTGAAAAAGAAGATATTCGTTATCGTTACAAACTATATCGACAATTAAACCGTGGAAAATCGCTTGTTACCATTCAAAAAGAACGGAATGAATTGCAAGCTCGTCGTGTAAAAGAAGCACATGAATTTAACTTTGATCTCATGCGCGTTAGACATGAATCCACAAATTATAGAACTGATAAATGCTAAAAAATACGCTTTATAAAAATGCGAGAACCTTTTCTATTCATAAGATAAGGCTCTCGCATTTTTTATCATTTCTATTTTTTTAATTTTAATCACCAAAAGAAATACCTAATATTTTGGCCTGTTTCACAATAGTATCCTCTGGTGATACATATTTTAATTTACCTGCCACTTCAGATAATGGTACGGAAATAATCTCATTTCCTTTTACTGCGACCATACGCCCATATTGCTCCTTATAAATAAGCATAGCTGCCTCTGCACCTAAACGGCTAGAAAGCACACGATCATATGCGCTTGGACTTCCACCTCTTTGTGTATGCCCAGGCACAGTAACTCGCACTTCTTTTCCTGTTAGTTCTTGAATTTGCTCTGCTAATTCATAAGAAATCGTTGGTTGTTTTCTCTTTTTAATTTTTGCTTTTCTCTCTTTTTTTGAAAGAAGAGCGTCTTCTTTTGAGATTGCTCCTTCTGCTACTGCTAAGATAGAAAACCTCTTACCCTGTTTCTCACGTCTATTTAATGCCTCTACTACTTTGTCGATATCATATGGAATCTCTGGAATGAGAATAATATCAGCGCCTCCTGCAAGCCCTGCATGAAGTGTTACCCATCCAACTTTATGTCCCATAAGTTCTACAATAAAAACACGTCCATGAGAAGTGGCTGTTGTATGAATACAATCAATGGCATTTGTTGCAATATTGACAGCACTTTGAAAACCAAATGTCATCTCCGTTGCCCATAGATCATTATCAATTGTCTTTGGAAGCGTGATGACATTTAAGCCCTCTTCGGAAAGCATATGGGCTGTCTTATGAGTTCCATTTCCACCTAACACAACAAGACAGTCTAACTTCAATTGACGATATGTTGTCTTCATCGCTTCAACTTTATCAAGACCATTGGCATCTGGCACCCTCATTAGCTTAAATGGCTGTCGACTGCTTCCAAGAATTGTTCCACCTTTTGTAAGAATTCCAGAAAAGTCGGATGGTTTTAACTTATGATAATTCCCATAAATTAATCCTTTATATCCTTCTTCAAATCCAATAATCTCTACCTCTTCACCACAAAGGGTCACAAGGCCTTTTACAACGCCTCGCATTGCAGCATTTAATGCCTGACAATCTCCACCACTTGTTAACATACCAATTCTTTTGTTTTTACCCATTGCTTTTCCCTGCCTTTCGTATCTTATGGTCGATTACATCTCTGTTCTACCATCTAACGCTCTTAAAAGAGTTACTTCATCAATATATTCTAAATCTCCACCAACTGGCACACCACTGGCAATTTTCGTGATTTTAATTCCTGTTGGCTTTACAAGTTTACTAATATACATTGCTGTTGTTTCACCTTCTAAGCTAGAATTTGTGGCAATAATAACTTCCTTTACTTCTCCTTGCAATCGGCTCATTAACTCTTTTAATCGAATATCATTTGGACCGATCCCTTGATAAGGGGAAATTGCACCATGTAGAACATGGTACACGCCATCGTATTTTCCAGTTTTTTCATAAGCAGCTAAATCTCTTGTATTTTCAACAACCATAATTGTAGTATGGTCTCGTTTCTCACTTGCGCAAATCGGACAAATTTCTTGATCCGTTAAAGTGCAACACACTTTACAATATTGCACCTTACTCTTTGCCTGTACAATCGTATTTGCAAGACTTTCCACTTGTTCCTTTGGCATATTAATAATATGAAATGCCAATCTTTGTGCTGACTTAGCACCAATTCCCGGAAGTCTTCCCAATTCCTCTATGAGTTTTGTTATCTGATTGCTGTAAATATCCATTAGAATGGGAAGCCTCCACCCATGCCAAGACCTCCTGTGATCTTAGCCATAGAGCTTGATTGATCTTCTTCCATTTTTCTAAAAGCTTCATTAACAGCAGAAATAATCAGATCTTCTAACATTTCGATATCATCTGGATCTACAACTTCTTCTTCTAATTTTACAGCTGTTACTTCTTTTTTACCAGAAACGGTAACCGTAACAACGCCACCACCAACCGTAGCAGTATATTCTTTTGCTTCTAACTCTTTTGTTGTTTCCTCCATCTGTTTTTGCATTTTCTGTGCTTGTTTCATAAGGTTATTCATATTACCAGGCATACCCATTCCTGGAAATCCACCTCTTTTTGCCATTGTCTTATTCCTCCTATTTCTTTTTTCTTAATCCTCAAATTCAATCGGTATATTGAGTTTTCCAAGGATACTTAAATCATAACTTTCAAAGGTTCCTCTTTGTTCTTCGGATTCAAAAATACATTGATATTGAATCTTTTTTCCTGCCTTCTCTGATAATAGTTCTTCTAGTTCTCGTTTGTGTATCTCCCGTTCAAAATATTCTTTTGCCATAACTCCATCAGGACTCTTTTGGAACATTAAATTTAAAGAATTACTATCAGCACCTACTGTCACTTTTGCCTTTGCAAAATAGGATTTCATAGGCCCTACAAACTCCCTTTTTATTTCTGGAAGCTTATGCATCAAAGATTTTAACGTCTCAATATCCGCTGGTTCAAAACGTTTTGCAAGTTCTTCCTCTACTTGAAAACTATTTTCTTCTATTTGCTCCTTTGCTTCTTCTTGTCGCATCACAGGCTGTGTTCCCATGACAACAGGAACTCCTTGTTCCATCTTTTGTTCTAATACCCGCAGTCGATCCAAAATACTATCATAGTTTTGTTCCATTTCAGGTTTACAAAGACGAATAAAGGTTACTTCTGTCAACACTCGCTTTTGAGTCGCATAACGAAGCTGTCCTGATAAATCCGATAAAATTCGAATATAACGCATCAAAGTCTCATAATCCACTTTCGTGCTCTCTTCTTTTAATGCGAAAAGATTTTCTTCTGACATATCAAAAGCAATTTCTTCCTCTTTGGAACTTTTTAAAAGCAAAAGATTTCTAAGATACCAAACAAAGTCGGTTACAAACTGAGAAAGTTCTCTTCCTCGAGTGACCATATCTTCAATTGTTTGCATTGTTTCTGGGACATCTTGTGCTAAAATAGCCCTTAGCACTTTGCTAAACACTTCACTATCCACAGCACCTAGAACATTCAACACATTTTCATACGTGATTGGCTGCCCTAAATAAAATGCAATGCATTGATCAAGCAGGCTTAATGCATCACGCATAGAACCATCTGCCACTTTTGCCACATAACGCAAAGCTTTTGCTTCTGCTTCAATTCCTTCTTTTACCATCAACTCTTCTAAACGGTTTGCAATTGTATCAATGGAAATCCTACGAAAATCATATCGCTGGCACCGAGATAAAATTGTAATCGGAATTTTATGTGCTTCTGTCGTAGCTAAAATAAATATAACATAAGAAGGCGGTTCTTCCAAGGTCTTCAATAAGGCATTAAATGCTCCTATAGAAAGCATATGCACCTCATCAATAATATACACCTTGTATTTTCCTTCTGTTGGGGAATACTGCACCTCATCACGAATATCGCGAATATTGTCCACACCGTTGTTGGACGCAGCATCAATTTCAATCACATTCATTGCCGTCTGTTCGTTAATTCTTCGGCAAGAATCACATTGATTACAGGGACTTCCATCGATTGGATGTTCACAGTTTACCGCTTTTGCAAATAACTTTGCAATGGTCGTCTTTCCAGTTCCTCTCGTTCCACAAAACAAGTAGGCATGTCCGATTCGATCGGCTTTTATCTGATTGGTTAAAGCGGTTACAATATGTTCTTGTCCCTTTACATCTTCAAATTCGGATGGTCTCCATTTTCTATATAGCGCCATGTATGACATAAATCACAACCTCCATTGTTAATATAGTTTAATGGAAAAGCTATGCGTGTGCAAGTTTTTTCTTCGGTATCATATGGAAAAGGATACCAAGTGCCATTCCCATAATAACACCGCCACCATGAGCGAAATAATCAATCGTCCCATCTTGAGTTGCCATATAAAAGCTTCCAACAAGAAGAATGGCTCCATAAAGCAATGAAAATCTTTCCCTTTTTTCTCTGTCTAAAATAACAGAAATAATCGTCGCACCAACGACGCCATAAATAGCTCCTGATGCTCCTGCTGATATTGCAATGGATCCAGTCATCGCTCCCGCAATGGCTGATACTAGATTGCCAAATAAACCGCTTATGAAATAAAGAAGGAAATATCGAATCTTTCCTATTTGCATTTCTATTTCTATCCCTGCAATCAATAATACTAACATATTATTGAATAAATGCTCCCATCCGAAATGTAAAAACATACTTGTAAAAAGACGATAATATTCATGTTCATAAAAAACACTTCTCCATTCCTGTGCGCCATGTGCAAACATAAAAATCGGATCGTACACATCTCCCATATTAGATAAAATCAAATATACGATTACATTGATGGCGATCAGTATGAGTGTTATCGGGCAGGACTTTATTTTCCCCACTTCATTCTCTTCTTTTGGAACAATCAGCCAAGATTCTAAGTCATCATAGAGATTATCAAATTGCTTACTCTGATTTTCAAATAAAAGAAGCCGATTGTTTTGCTGTTCTATCACCCATACATTCGGAACTTTTTCTGCCACTTCTGCAATGCCTTTACATTGTATCGAAGGAACGAAAATCAAATTTAGAACCTGTACATCTTTTCTCGTTCTTCCATTATATTCAAATATTAATTGCTGATTTCTTCTTAAATACACTTCTGGTGGACTAAATTGATCATAGGTCATTCCAGTTATTTGAACGAGATATACGACATCTTCTGCTTCCTTCATAAACAATGGTATCTGTGATTCTATCTTTTTATATCCTCTTTCATATAAAAATTGTCCAATTTCCTTTGCCATATCTTCTCCTTTCCATTAGTATTTTATTTTTCCATTTTATTATACCATGAAACGAGAAGACAAATGAACAACTTTCTAAATACTTTCCATCATAAGAAATTCATAAATTTGATCGCCAATGATAATCTTATCGCCCTCCTGTATTTCTTTTGGAATTTGTGGCGATAACTTTTCTCCATTCCAATAGGTTCCATTCGTCGAATCGAGATCGCGAATATAATACTGAAATCCTTCTGCTTCTATCATTGCATGGATTCGACTAATTCCTCTTCCAAATAATACCCCATCGACGGCTTCTTCTAAGCTACCAAGTACCATTGGCGTTTGATAAATAGGAATATGATGGGCATTTGCATTAACTCCCTTTAAATAAGGCACTTTTCTCTCATTGCGCTCTTCTCTTATTTCTTCTTGCGTTGAAAGTAAAACGGTCTGCTCTTCTTCTAAAACTTTTTTTCGCCTCTTTCTACTCTTTTTCTTACTTATATCAAAAGAAAATCTCTTTTTCGCAGGAACTTCTTCCTCCTCTAATCTCTCTCTTTTTTCTTTTCTCTTCTTATATCCACAATGTCTTTCAAAAATCATATAACAATCCACAAGGAAAAATGCCAGTCCAATCACCCCATTTTTCCATTGCCCTTTTACTAAAAATAAAAGACTTAACGCCCAAAAAATGATACCGACTCCTACACTTACTATTTGTACCGCCCAATGAATGAATTGTTTTCTTTTATAATCATTTTTTTGGTTCTCTCTTACGTTTAAATTATAATCATCTTCCTTTGAATAAACTGTTTTTACGTCTATTTCTTTTGGATGCAATTCTTCGACTTCATAAAAATTTTTCTTATTCTTTTTCTCCTCTCCCATTTCTTGAACTTTAAAAACACTGCCTTCTCCTAAATCTCGTTTATTTTCCAAGATAGCGTGCTCTTTTAACCCTTGACGCCTTTTTTCTTCTTTCTTTCGATACTCTTCTAAAATAGACAATGAAATATTAGGCTCTTGTAACAGTTGATAAAACCCATATAAGAAATGAACACCATCCTCTTCTTTATGATTAAACACTTTCATCAGCTCTTCTGTTAATTCCTCTAGTCGTTTCATCGTATCCTCTCCATATGCAGGAATGTAACAAAGCTCAATACATTTTTTTCTCTCTTGATAAAAAATAGTATCCTTATCTAGTACAACTCCCTCTATCCTCAATAAAAATTTGGATACGGATTGCAAACAAAGTAGTACACCATTAATAATCCAAAAGATGTCTTCACTGTCCAGTTGCTTTTGTGCAAAATAGTTCTCTAATGAACTTCTTCCATCGATCTCAAATTCAATGACTCTTTGCTCATCAAATTCTTTTATTTCACATGGTAAAATTCCTTTTATCTCATTATGTAATAGCATATTTTGTTCCATCTTATGTTCTTTTTCCAATGGAATCACTAAATAGTTATGCCCTCCTCTACTTTTGTATTCCTTCTTCAATCCTCTTCCTCCTCCTTAACTTTTTTATCGGATTTTCATTCTTGACCTCTATTGTTTTCTCTCTTTTCTTCCTTCCCATTAGAAAGTGAAATTCTGCCGATGTACTTCCTTTTATGTGATCTCCACTTTCACTTATGCTTCCAGTCACATGTTTCAAAAAATGGATGCTTTTCTTTATTCTGCTCTGAAATCCTTTCGTTTCTTCCTTTGCTGCACCTTTTTTGTTATTAAAATCCACATCATATACTTTTTCAGAACAATCTATCAACAATTCCTGCTGACAAATTCCCCATTCCATATATTGAAACGTCAACAAAAGAATTGCCATAAAAATAAAGCAAATAAACGGAATCCAAACACTACCTTCCACTACCTTCATTTTCTCTTCCCTCTTTTCCACATCGACTACATAAAGGTAAGCCCACAACTTCACTTTCTTTTTTTCTATGCACTGTCCGCTTTAATCCTGAACACTGTAAGCTACAATGATACTTTTTCCCCTGTTCAGTAATATAAAGTATCTTTGTATTTCCGCCCTTTTTCATACAAAGCTCGCATGGCCTATACAGAGTTTTCCCACTGAGATATTCGCTTACATTTATGACTTGATGAATTTTTAATTGTAAATAACTACAATTTCTCGTTCTGTGATAAACCGACTGAGTATCCGTTACATACACCCAGTTATCATTTTCTCCTTCTAGATCAGGGCGATATCCTCGAAATACTTTTTGATGAATCTCATATCCAGACTCATAAGACAAAAAAGAAAAAAATGGGATTTTATTTTGTAAAACATAACGACTCTTTAAAATCACTTCTCCACTTGTTTCATCATAATAACTCCCTAAAAAATGCACTCCTTTTACACCATTCTTAATACAGGAATGGTTGATTTCATTCAGATCGACTTCTTTTTTCCAGTAACTTTTTGCTACGAAAATCGTTTTCTCTGGATAGGCTTCTACCGCTATTTTCCGAGCGGCTTCCACCATCCCTCGTTGTACCTCTTGATCCACGAAAAGCATCTGGCCAAACAGCAATATCGTAGCAATTCCAAACAAAAAAAGTGGAAACGCAATCGCCATTTCCACTGTCATACTTCCTTCCTCTTTTCTAGAGTTTTTGCGTAAGATGCTGAAATATATCCTTTTATTGGAATGATTTTTTATTGTCTGACCTTGTACTTGGAGAGTATCTATATTTTTTTTTCTTATTTTGAGATATATATGAAACTGTTTCATATGAAAAAATGTTTTAATTGACAGTATCCCCCAATAAAAGGACATAGTTCAGCACCCCTTTCTTTTATTGATAACTTCCAGTACGACTCATAATAAACTCATAACCACTTCCCTTTTTCATTGGCAATGAAAAAAACCTTGTATCTAGCTGCACAGTCGTATCGATTTGATATTGCGTCATACAGTCTTTTATTTGGAATTCTGGATACTTTATTTGAATATTCAATTGCATTAAATCCAGCATCCGAAAATATAATTTTTTCTCTGGTACTTTAAGAAGTAATAGTTTTAAATATTCTTCATACTCCATTCCACTCTCTGATTGTTTTGGTACCATTGTATTCATATGGAAAAGCTGTGAAAAGGATAATTTCCAATTACTAGAATTTTTCTTTATTGGAACTTTCTCTCCTTCTAATAGACATTTCACATCTGCAATGCTCTCTCCATATGCCCATGCATCTAAAATACCTTCTTGAATTGCTTCTACAGCCTCTGGTTGTAACAAAAGTGTGGCAATCAAAAGAGCCGTTGCTCTTGCTTCATTTTTCTTTCCACTGTCTTTGTGTATGGCAACTACATTAATCGGAAGACGCAAAAGCACCAGTTCCTTTGCTACTTTTTCCAAACAATCATAATCACTTTGTTTGCCTGAAATTAAATATTCTATCTCATTAGAATAAGCGGTCTCCTCTTCTCGAACAATAGATAGAGCTGACTGAAAATGCTGCCAAATATAAAGTTCTAATTCTGCCTTATCTTGAATGATAGAGGAATTTGTAGCACCATCCGCTTTTGCCCACACAAGTTGCTTCGAAGGAAGATCCTCTCCTAAAATTTTTACTTTTGATAACGGTAATCTATCATTGGAAGCCACTGTTAATATGCCCAAACGCTTTATTTCCTCAATCAGATTTCGTGGATCTAGCATATCTATTATCGCTTGACTCTCCTTTTCATTGCTTCGATTCTCTTGTTCCTTTCTCTCTACTGGATTGGAGACAGAACGGGATTTTTGATTCCTTGCATTTTCATTCGTCCTTGTTCTCCTCTTTTGGTTCGGTAACATTGTGTGGATAGCCCAGCCATGAATCTGACTTTTTAAATGTTCACATTGGTTTTCATAAAGGTACTGCTTTGGAATCATCTGTGCATCTTTCACCTGAAAATTATAAAATCCCTTCACCCTTCCTAACCAATCCACCGACAATAAATTTTCCTCTAAATAATCCCAAACTCGATTAGAAGCGACCTCCTTCCCTTTCCCTAAATAATTTTCATCAAGGGTATAAATATGATACCATTGCTCCATTTCCACTTGATAATCTGCCATCACTTGTTCCACTGCACCAACCATAATATGGGATATCCTTCCCTTAGCCTGCTCATATCGAATGACCTCTAATGTGAGGAACAGGACAGGTAATAACACAACGAGTAATAAAGTCAAAAATATCGTCACTTGCCCTTCTTGATGTCTCCTATCAATTCCTTTTCCTGTTCTGATTGTCTTTAATCTACCCACACGTCTTCTGCTCCATCGGTTAATGTTGAAAAGAGACTCTCTACTAACTCTCTTAAACTATCTCGAAAAATAATAACTAGTCCAATTAATACAATGATAATTAAAATAACTTCTACCACTCCCATTCCTTCTTCTTCTCGCCATAGAGATTGTATCCCTTGTCTTGTTTTTCTCATAGCATATCGTATCATGTTTCCTATCATAATTTTTTCCTCCTAGCTCTTCTATATTTGAAACTGGACCATGGCAGGATATAAAATAAAAAGCAATACCACTCCCATCAACACAATCATTGGCAATAACATCTTTGTTCCAGCTTCTTCTCCTAAACGCTTTGCCTGTTCCTTTCGCATTTCTAATGCAGTATTTTCTTCCCTCTGAAGCATAAAAAGTAGGTCTCCTGTTCCCTTTTTTAAATTTTGGATTAATAATTCCACAACTTTTTTATAGATAGGGATTCCAACTCGCATTCCAAAATTTCGATAAACAACTTCTTCTGAAATTCCCGCTTGAAATTCATAAACAGCCAATAACACCTCTTCATACAAATAGCGAATGGGTATGTTTTCTACATTTTTTCTCTGTTCATAGTTTTTTGCTATTTTTGTAAACACTCCTTTTAATGTCATTCCAGCCCCTAATAACAATACTAATTGATGAATAAACTCTGGATAATCCTTTAATAACTGTTCCTTTCTTTCCTTTTCCTTCTCTTTCATCGCCTCCTCTAACCTTACAACATAAAAGATACCTACCAATAGAAATACGAGAAGAATTCCTTTCTTATTTTCCTTACTGTTTTGGGAGATATGTAATATATAATCTCCAACTTTATCGGGCAACTTCACCTTCTCCTCATAAGGATTCTTTTGCTCTTCCTGTTTTAATTGTTCTATAGCTGTTTCATACTGCCTTTGTTCTTCGGTCTTTTCCTTTGGCAATAATCGAATGGGATAACTGACTTCTGCTTTTTTCTCTTGATACTGAAATTCCACTATCACTTCTGTAATAATCCCTTCCTCTCCTACCTCCTCTAACCGAACATTTCCTGTATCTTCAATCCATTTATGTTCTTTTGGCGTATAAGTTATTTTAATAGCACTATCTGGCATTCGTTTTTGAAAAACAAGAGGACTTTGAACACAATCAAACGAACGATTATCTCCTAACATCGTTTTCTCCACATATCGTTTTGCTTTTTCTAACTGTTGTTCCCATTGCTCCTTTGTATACTGTTGTTCTCCAACCATTAATACATATTCCGTTTTCTCTCCTTCCTTTTCCAATTGTATCGGGACTTGTTTCTCCCCTTTTCCTACCGAATTTCTAGTAATCCATAAACTTTGTTCTTCCCCCTCCTGTTTCAAGGAAAGAGCAAAGGAACATAGCAAACATAAAAATACGACTAAAATTGCAATACTAAACTGTTTACAGCGGAATAAGACTACTTCTCTTTCTATTTCTTGTCCTTCTAAAAAAGAAAGATGCCTTATTTGTCCCTTTAATTTTTCATCCTTTTTTTGAAAAAGAAATTGGATCTTTGTATAGAGAAAAAATGCCATTGGATAGAAAAAGAACAGAACGTTTTTTTCATCACTACATTCTTTCCAATTACCTTTATTTCTTTGTCGACTATGATAAAAAATACTTATCATAATGAGAAGAAATAAAATTTCTATCATACAATCCCTCCTCTTTTCCTTTCCAAACGATAAAAAATATAAGTAATATGAAGTTAAATAGAAATATCCACAATTTTCTCCGCCCACCAAATAGATACTCCCATTAATAACACTCCAATGGTTGCAACAATAACTCCCATCCAATTTCCGTATAATGGTTTCATATAATCTCCTGATGTCACCCTCATATAAAATAAAATTCCAACAGGCATACAAGTCATAACCTTTTGTTCCATTTGTTTTGCGCTCATCATCGTAATAATCTCTTCTTGTACTTGCTCTTTTTCCAACATAACTTTTGACGTATTTCTTAAAATTTCAGGTAAATTCCCTCCACTTTGTCTTGCAATCGCCACTACATCAGCAAAATGATGTGCTTCTTCTAACTTGCTTTCTTTCGCAAATTGTTGTAGCACTTCTTGGATGGACACATTCATCTCCAACTTCTTTGTAAAGGATTGAAGATACTTTGTCATTGGTGTTTGCCTTTCTTCTACAATAACACTGTACTCGTCTTTTGCTTCCTTAACACAATGTTCCAAAGAATGTCCCAGTTCTAATCCTCTTGTAATCAATTTGATCACTTGTGAAAACTCAACTTTTAACGCTTCCATCTCCTTTTTTTCCTGTTTCTTTTTTTCTCTTTTATAATAAATAGGGGCATAAGGCAGTAAAAGAAAAACTCCTAGCAAAGAATCATAGACTAAAAACGCTAATAATACTCCCAATCCCATTCCTTTTAAACAGGCGATAATTTCCCATCTCTTAATTACTCTTTTTCTTTTAAAAAAGCCTTTCTTTTTTCTCTTATGAATCATGGAAACGACCTTTCCTACTCTTATTTTTACTTGTACTCTTTCTTACCGTTTTTCTCATTCTTTACAGTCCTCACTGTTACAAACATCCTCATATTCATGATGACAACATGCTTCGTATTCACCTTCAAATCCGGATAACATTAATTTATCTCTCTTATGTAATACACCAACTTGTTTCCACCGTCCTTTTATCTCGCCTTTTATTTCCTCGATTTCTTCAAACTGAAAGAGGGGATTCATCTGAATCTCTCCTTCCTCTACCGAAAGCACTTCGGAAACTTCTAAAACTTTTCTAGAGCGATCTCGCAACCTTCCTAAATGAACAATAATGTCAATAGCCGATGCAATTTGCCCACGGATTGCCAATAATGGCATCTCCATCCCCATTAAAACCATAGTTTCAATACGACTTAACATATCTTTCGAACTATTGGCATGTCCTGTGGAAAAACCGCTGTGTCCAGTATTTAACGCCTGTAACAAATCTAACGCTTCTTCTCCTCTTATTTCTCCAATTACAATAAAATCAGGTCTCATTCTAAGACTTGCCTTTAAAAGATTACGAATGGTAATGGCTCTACCCCCTTCTAAATTGGCATTTCTACTTTCTAATCGCACTAAATTCGGTAAATTCATTAAATGAAGTTCCGCAGAATCTTCAATGGTAATCACTCTCTTTTCCTCTTCAATATAAGAAGATAAGGCATTTAAAAACGTAGTCTTTCCAGAACCAGTTCCTCCACTAATAAATATGTTCATTCCACTTCTTACAAATAGTTTTAAAACATCTGCTATCACAGAATCTAAGGCGCCAAATTGTATTAATCGATCCATTCCCATAGCTTCTTTTGAAAATTTACGAATCGTCAATGCCGAACCATCCAAGGCAATCGGCTCTAATACAACATGAACTCTAGAACCATCAGGAAGACGTGCATCCACAATAGGAGACGCTTCATTGACCGTTCGATTTGCACCAGACACAATCTGTTGAATCACATCATGAAATTTTTCCTTACTAGAAAATCCTTCGGTCCATTTTGTAATTTTCCCCTCTCTTTCTATAAAAATATGTTCATATCCATTGATCATAATTTCTGTCACATCTTCTTGATCTAATAATTCCTGCAAAACATCAAATCTTCTGATGGAATTAAATAAATTCTTTCTCAATCGTTGCATTTGTTTTAATGACAAATATCTTTTTTTGCTCGTCGTTATGATCACTTCATCAATTACCGCATAAACTTGTTCGTCTCGCACCTCTTGTGTTAAGTTTAAAATCGTTACCACTTCTTTTTTCAGCTGTTCTTGGATCTCAAAAAACTGCTTTTTCTTCTCTAAAAAGTTCTGACACATATTCCTCCATCTTTAAACTGTTATAGTTTGTATTGGGTACTTGTAAAAAATATAACTTCTTTTCCCATACATACTCCTCTTGTTCTCTTATAAATTTTAAAAAGTTTTCCTTCTTCCGATTAGCAGTCTCCCCTTCTAGTGTAGGAATAAAAATCCGATCGAATAGTGAAAAGATACTAAAATCAAATAAACTACCGGTACCAATATCAAATACGATCCTCTCGTAAGTTCCTTCTTCCTTTAACTGTTCTAATAGCCATTCAATATCTTCTCGTTCTAACATTCTTAAATCCAAGTAACACCGAGGAGAAGGTACTAAATAGCTTTGTCCTTCTTGAATCGAGAACTGCTTTAATCGAACATGAAATCCCTCATCTTTATTTTTCATATAATATAAGAGTTCTTGACTAATGCCTGTCTCATCTTCAAAACTACCATACTCTTCAAATCCAATATAAAGACTTCTCCCCATATAATTGGCACAAATTCCTCTCGCTAAATTCGTTTTTCCACATCTCCCAATCGGCGAATATACCGCATAAATAAGACAGTCCTTTTGCCTACCTACGGAAAGCCGCCTCTCCCTTCCTTCCTCTATAGCATCTAAAATATTTTTTAATAACATCTCCCCTGACTGATACTTATATACACTTCCCGTTTGTATTTTTAGCGCTTCTTCTGTCAACCAAAGAATCTTTGTATCACCTTCTAGTTCTACCTCCATCTGCTCTCCCAATAAAATAAGATCCACTTTTTGTTCTTTGATATAATGAAAAAGATGTTCCTCATTCGTAAATGCTACCCCCGAACACGGATATTCTTTTTCCCCATTCATATAGTTCATAAGAGAAAATGCAAAATCCACTTCCTCATCACAGATCGCTACTTTATATTTTTTCAACAAGTATCCCTCCTCGTTCTTCTTCATTGCCATCATTATATTCCTTCTTTTCCCCTCTGCATAGAAAAGGGTGTCCCAACTAGGGACACCTTTCTCTTGACTTTTCGTATCATTTTTTCTATCAATCTTATTTTTTTGTCATCATTTTTCCATGTTTTATATTTTTTTATATTTTCTATTGACAAATAAAAAATTTATCTTTAGAATCTAATAGTTAGTAACCTAACATTTTTTATTTACGCAAAGATAATGAACCACGAAAGAGCATGTATGCTCCTATATGGCGACTGTCTGCGAACATGAGAAATTTATAAAAATACTTCTCATCTACTAATGTGGAATTTTCCAATTTTTCATCGTTACCATGTGGAAACAAACTCCATCAGTTTCCCACATTCATAAGCCAGAAGGAGGTGTTATCGTGTTGGAAGAATCTAAGGAGGAAAAAGAAATCCCTTTTGGAAGGCTTATTCATGTCATTTCTCGGAAATTGAAACAGCATAATTTAATTTCAGGGGAAGATATGTGCCTTACTCCTATGCAAAAACATATTTTAAAATTTATTCTTCTTGAAACAATGCATCGAGATCTTTATCAAAAAGATGTGGAAGAAGAATTTAAAATTCGCCGTTCCACAACAACTGGTATTTTACAGCTTATGGAAAAAAATGGTTTTATTTATCGAGAAAGCGTCGCAAAAGATGCTCGATTAAAACGAATTATTCCTACCAAGAAGGCTGAGGCACTGCGAGAACAAATTTTGGAAAACATCGTTCAAAGAGAAAAAAAAATGACACATGGGATTAAGGAAGAGGATTTAACATTATGTAGAGCTGTTCTAAAACAAATCCTTGCAAACCTTACAGAAGAACAAGAAGAAAAATAGGAGGAACATTATGAATCGAAAACTTTTCAAATCTATTCGAGAATACAAAAAAGAGTCGATTCTCGCACCAATTTTCGTTATTTTAGAAGTTTTTATGGAAGTTTTAATTCCATTTCAAATGTCAAAAATTATCGATATTGGTATTATGAATCAAGACTTAAACTATATTATTAAAGTTGGTCTCTCTCTTGTTGTATTAGCAATGCTCGCTCTGTTTTTTGGTGTAAAAGCTGGTAATTATGCCGCTACTGCTGGAGCAGGATATGCCAAAAACTTGCGTCATGATATTTTTTATAAAGTACAAGACTTTTCTTTTAAAAATATCGATAATTTCTCAACATCAAGCCTTGTAACAAGAATGACAACAGACATCACAAATGTTCAAATGGCTTATATGATGAGTATTCGTCTTTTAGCGAGAGCACCATTTATGATCATCTTATCTATGATTATGACGGTACAACTTAATAAACAGATCGCTCTTTTATTCTTAATTACCATTCCAATTCTTGGGGGACTTCTTATCTTTATCGCTAAGAAAGCACACCCTCATTTTATTAAAGTATTTGATGAATATGATATTTTAAATAATACAGTTCAAGAAAATGTAAATGCATCTCGCGTTGTAAAGGCTTATGTACGAGAAGACCATGAAATTGAAAAATTCCATAAAATTTCAGCAGTCGTATATCGTCTCTTTACAAAAGCAGAGAAAATCGTTGCTTGGAACTCCCCTGTTATGCAGTTTACTATGTATGTTGTTATTCTTTGCATTGTTTTAATCAGTGGAAAAGCGATTGTCTTTGGTTCTATGGAATCTGGACAATTAACAAGCGTTATCGTTTATGCATTACAGATACTTATGTCACTTATGATGGTTACTTTCGTATTTGTTATGATTATGATCGCAGAAGCATCTACCGATCGTATTACTGAAGTTCTTGATGAAGTTCCAGAAATGCAAAATAAACCAAACGCTATCAAAGAAGTTCCAAATGGTGACATTGACTTTGAAAACGTAGACTTTAGTTATGCTGGAGAAGGCGGAAATCTTTCTTTAAAACAAGTAGACCTTCATATTAAATCTGGTCAAACAATTGGTATTATCGGTGGAACTGGTAGTTCAAAATCCACTTTAGTACAATTGATTCCTCGCCTTTATGATGTAACAAAAGGTTCTGTAAAAGTTGGTGGAATTGATGTGCGTGAATATGATTTAGAAGCGCTCCGCGATCAAGTATCTATGGTTTTACAAAAAAATGTATTATTTTCAGGAACGATTTATGAAAATATTCGCTGGGGTAATGAAAATGCCACCGATGAAGAAGTACAACATGTGTGTAAATTAGCGCAAGCCGATCCTTTTGTTCAAGAGTTTCCAAAAGGCTATGATACTATGATTGTACAAGGTGGTAACAACGTATCTGGTGGTCAAAAACAGCGTCTTTGTATTGCAAGAGCACTTCTTAAGAAACCAAAAATTCTTATTCTTGATGACTCTACAAGTGCTGTTGATACAAAAACAGATGCTATGATTCGTAAAGCATTCCGTGAAGAAATTCCTGATACAACAAAGATTATTATTGCACAGCGTGTTTCTTCTATTGAAGATGCGGATCAAATTATTGTTCTTGATGACGGTAAGATCAACGGAATCGGAACTTCTGAAGAATTATTGAAAACAAATGAAATTTATCGTGAAGTATATGAATCCCAAATGAAAGGAGGAAATGAAGATGAGTAATCAAAAACCTCATGGAAAACCAAAAGTTACAAAAGAGACGATTAAAACAGCAAAGCGTCTTCTTCGCTATGTGACTTCTCGTTTTAAACTTCAATTTATTGCGGTATTTATCTGTATTATTATCAGTTCTATCGCCTCTATTTCCGTATCCCTTTCACTAAAGTTCTTAGTTGACGACTTTATTCTTCCATTAGTCGGACAGCAAGATCCTAACTTTGGCGAATTGTATCGAGCTCTTGCCATTTTAGCAACTATTTTTGCCGCAGGTGTTATTGCTACTTTTATTTATAGCAGACTTATGGTTAAAATCGGACAAGGCGTTTTAAAACAAGTTCGTGATGATATGTTCGAACATATGCAAAAGCTCCCAATCCGCTACTTTGATCAAAATACAAATGGTTCTATTATGAGCCTTTACACCAATGATACGGATACTCTTCGTCAGATGATTAACCAGTCCATTCCACAGGTATTAATGTCATCTATTACGATTATTGCAACTTTTATTTCCATGCTTGTTTTAAGTCCAATTCTTACGATTTTAGCCATTGTTATGATCTTCATCTTAGTCTTTGTTACAAAGAAGATCGGTGGAAACAGTGGAAAATACTTCCTTCGTCAACAGTTAGCTCTTGCTGATGTAACAGGATTTGTTGAAGAACGTATGAATGGACAGCGTGTTATTAAAATCTTCAACCATGAACGCGTATCCGAAGAAGAATTTGATGCTTTAAATGAACAACTTTTTATGGCAGCATCAAATGCCAACCGTTTTGCTAACATGATGGGACCAATTATTGGTAACTTAGGAAACCTTCAATTCGTATTAACTGCTGTATTAGGTGGAGCTTTATCCATCTTTGGTATTGGTGGTATTACCTTCGGTACAATCGCTTCTTATTTGCAGTTTACAAAGAGCTTCACACAGCCATTTATGCAAGTAGCACAACAGTTTAACTCCATCGTTATGGCATTAGCTGGTGCAGAACGAATCTTCCAAATGATTGATGAAACACCAGAAGTTGATGAAGGCTATGTTACTTTAGTCAATGCCAAAAAAGATGAAAATGGAAACATTGTAGAATGTAAAGAAAGAACTGGTCTTTGGGCATGGAAACACCCTCACCAAGCAGACGGAACTGTTACTTATACAGAATTAACTGGTGATGTTCGTTTCTTTGACATGACATTTGGTTATACGGATGAGAAAATGGTTCTCCACAATGTATCACTTTTTGCAAAACCTGGTCAAAAAATCGCATTTGTTGGTTCTACTGGTGCAGGTAAAACAACAATTACAAACTTAATCAACCGTTTCTACGATGTACAAGACGGTAAGATTCGCTATGATGGAATCAATATTAATAAAATTAAAAAAGCGGATTTAAGACGTTCTCTTGGTATCGTTCTTCAAGATACTCATTTATTTACAGGAACGATTATGGAAAATATCCGTTACGGTAAATTAGATGCTACCGATGAAGAAGTATATGAAGCAGCAAAACTTGCACATGCAGATCAATTTATCAATATGCTTCCAAATGGTTATAACACTCTATTAAGTGGAGATGGAGAAGAATTATCCCAAGGACAAAGACAGTTATTATCCATTGCGAGAGCAGCCGTTGCTAACCCTCCAGTATTAATCCTCGATGAAGCTACATCAAGTATTGATACTCGTACAGAAAGTATTGTACAAAAGGGTATGGATAACTTAATGAAAGACCGTACTGTTTTCGTTATCGCTCATAGACTTTCTACAATTCGAAACAGCGATGCCATTATGGTATTAGATCATGGTCGTATTATTGAACGTGGTTCTCACGAAGATTTAATTAAAGAAAAGGGAACTTACTATCAATTATATACTGGTAAATTAGAGTTAGATTAATGATGAGAAATGTTTTCATAATTCTCACGTAAAGAAAAAGCCTAGTGATTCCCCTCACTAGGCTTTTTTCTTACCAAAAAATCGAAAGTCCATATAGCAAACCAACTCCTGGAAGTCCAAGGCAAGCTACTACAGGGATTGTATAAAGATTAATTCCCACCAAAACAGGATATCCATTTTTTGTAAAAAATACATTCATAAAATGGATCACTAAAACCCCCAATACTGCTCTTAATATCAAGTTAATGCCCCATTCATTTCCTCTTTTTCCAAGCATATTTCAATTCTCGTCCTTTTTTCTACATATATATTCAACGAAACAAATATGTATTCAAAAAACGATGCACAACCTATTTCTTTATCCAATATATTTTAGAATATATAAATAAGAAGCCTCTTTTTGATAAATCTGGAATGTCTCCATTCGTTTCCATTCTAAATGACGTTTCAATACCGATAGTGCAATGGATGGATCTTGGCTATAAATAATGGCAATCCCATCCTTCTTCAAATGCTTTTGTCCTTTTTGTAATAATAATTCATATAGTTCTTCAATTTCTTTTTCCCCCTGTTTTCCTGTTGTAGACGGCATATTAACAACAATTTCGTCAAACAAATATTCATGGGAAAAATCTTTAAAATCTCTATGAATAAAATTAATCTGTGTTCTTGCTCTTTTTGCATTTTCTCTTCCACAGTCAATGGCCTTTCCGAAGAGATCTACTCCATAGAGGGGATGCGCAGGCAAAGCAAAATTGCGTTCAATTAACATCGTACCTGTTCCACAAAACGGATCTAGTACTTGGGCATTTTCTTTTAAATACGGACGGGCTAATTCCATAATGGTAGCAGCCGTCATTGGATTAATGGAAGTAGCAAGAATTCCTTTTCGATAAGCAAAGCGATTATCAGGAATCGTATATAATTTTAAATAAGCGTGGTAACCACCATTTCTTCCTTCTAACAGTCGAATTTCCACTTCATAATCAGAAACAGAGTTGATAAGGCGATGAGAAGACTCCTTTTCCATAGCCATAGCAATCTTCTTTGCCATAACTCGCTTTTCTTCTATGGAAATTCTTCCTCTTAATTCCACACGGAATCGATAAGAACCGCCTCCTAAATGTCTGGCATCTAAAAATTCCATTAATCCTCCCATGAGAATGGTATGTGCCATTACTTTTGGATCCAGTGGCATATTTTTCGCAGATGGAAGTGGGAATAAAATTTCTTGCCATGTACGGATACTCATAAAATCTCTCATATCCTCATATTCTACTGCAACTCCACCGCTTATTTTTTTGCCATTGCAATGATAAAGTTGACGGAGTGTCAGTTCTGGATAATAACGATTGGTTGTCAATACAACCTTCCCTTGTTCATCATATCCAATAAAATAATGGCTTTGTGTTCGTTCATATTGTCCAATTAAACTAGTAAGCTCTCGAATTTCCTCTGTAATATGTTTCTCTTGCTCTTCTGTAAATTTCTCAGATAATAAATACTCTAATCGTTCCTTAAACTTTGGCACATAACATTCACAATCAATTTTTTGAAATGCTTTTAAATAGGCCGTCTTAACAAAGAGTGTTCCTTCTTCTTCATAAGCATCCAATAGTTCTGGAAGTAGTCCTTCTAATTCTAACTCACCTATGACTCCTGCCACATTTTTTCGAACTTTTGGATCTTCATGACAAAGCAATTCCTTTAGTAAGGTATAGTCATATTGCAAAAAAGAAAGAAAAGTATCTTGATGTTCTATACTTCCCTTTAACCATTTCTTTAACTCTATTAAGTTTTCGCGAACGTTTTGTCCTTGTTTTATATTATCAATAATCGTTTCCAGCATATTGCCTCCCATAATTTTTTATCGTATTCAGTGTACGTTTCCTATCTTTTTTTATCTTAACATTAATCTGTTTTTATGACAACCAACCTCTTTTTTTATTTCCTATGGCTTATACAAAGAAAACTCCAATCATGGATTTCAATATTTCCTTACTTTCCCGTCAGAAATTTTTAAGAAATCTTATAATTTACATTACTTGTCCTATGTCTTATAATAAAAGTAAACTACCATAAAATGGATAAACAAGAATAAAAAAATAGATATCAAAGATTTTTTTTGAAAGTGAGGAGTAAAATATGAGAACCAAAAAAAGATTCATTGCTTTTGCATTAGCTTCTGCAATGCTTATCACTGCTATGCCAGCTTCTGTTGCCACTGTAAAAGCAGCTACAACACCTACATTAACCGTAAGTAAGAAATACTTAAAAGTAGGCGATTCTTCCAAAATGTATATCAAAAATAAAGTGAAAGGTGCTACTTATAAATTCACAAGCAGCAATTCGAAAATCGCTTCTATTAATTCCAAAACAGGAGCAATTAAAGGTGTCGCTGTTGGAAAATGTAAAGTTACATTAAAAGCCACTGTCAATAAAAAGACTTATACAAGCAGTGCCACTATTATTGTAAAAGAACACGCCCAAACAATAGAATTTGCTATCGATGATGAAACATTAACACTTCCAGTTGGAGAGAATGTTTACACATTTAAAACCGTTATGACTACAGAGACAGGTGGAAAATGTACGGATTATGATTACTTTGTTATTCCAGAAGATACCAACACTGCTGGTGCTACTATCGACGCTTCCAAAGGTATTGTAAGTGTTAAAAATCCTGGTTCCTTCCAAGTAATCGCGTATGCTTCTACTTCTTGGAACGCCATGTTTAAGAAAAATAGTTATTACGCAAAAAGTGAACCACTTACCGTTACCGTTCCTACTACACTAGAAACTTCTATGGCATCGGTAAATACGATTAAGTTGAAATCTAATATTTCACTTTCTAAATATTCAAAAGATGACTATGTCGTTACAAGTGAAGGCACTGGTCAAGTTTTAAAAGTGACTGATCTAGAACTTTCTTCCGATGGAAAAGAAGTGACTCTTACCACTTCTAATACATTCGGAAAAGGGGATACTTATACCGTTTCTTTAGCGGACCAAAATCTTTTAGACTCTTTTGTTGCTAATTATGGTACGATTGATAAAATTGTTGCCAATGATAATCAATCTATCGCTCCAAACGTAGCAACACCTCTTGACTATACGATTTATGATGAAAATGGAGTGGACATTACAAAATTATATCCACATACAATGGCAGGATTTGATTTTATTTTTGAACCAAGTAGCACGACTTTAGATGACTATGGCCGTATTACGCTTCCAACAAAGAGCTCTTATGCGTTCTATACGATCCGCTATACTTACTTAGATAGCTCTAATAAAAAACAAGTAATTGAAAGTAATCGTGGACGCGTTACCGCTTCTGGATCTAACTTAAAAGCATTACAAAGCTACAGTATTTCTACCAATACAAACTTAGACTATTCCGATGCTGTCCATTCTGTAGCCGTAGGAGAGTCAAACTATAAACTTTATTGCTTATTTGAAAATTCTGTTGGTGGCACTCTTGATACATCAAAGACAACCATCAATAACTTAACCTTCACTTCCAATAACACTTCTATATGTGGAATTGACAGAACAACAGGACTTTTATTCCCTTACAAAGAAGGTACTGCTAAAATTACAATTAGCGATGGAATTTTCTCTACAGACGTAACAATTACCGTTGGGGAAGCGAAAAAAATAAACTCTCTTGTAGCAAGTGAGTCCAACATAACCGTTTCGAATTCCTCTGGTTTAAGCAACAGCCAATCCGTTCGTTTTGAACTTCGCGATCAATATGGATCTATTTATAAACTTCCAATTACAGGCTCTTCTTATCCAACGGCAAGAATTATATCTGGAAATGAAAATATTGTGACTGTAAACGGAAATACAATTACAAAAACTATGAGCACGATTTATACAAGCCCTTCTAGTGGTGTATTTAATTTAACATTTGCGGGAAAAAATAACGGAAGCTGTACGGTGGAAATTAGCTATGCCGGAAAAACTTCTCTCATTAATGTTACTGTCAAACAGCCTGGAGTCGTATCTACTTATAAGCCAGAACTTTCCAATACGGTTCTTGATCCAAATGTACAAGGCAAAAATTCTGCTATTTTAAAAGTATATGCGGTGGACGCAAATGGCATTAAAATCAGCACAGTATCCGAAGGTTACTATAGCATCGTTGCATCCGATGGAACGGTTATTGTCCCAAATCAAATGATTACCGGCTCTTCTGGAGAAGTTATCGACGCAACAAAATTAAAATTAGCAGATGGAACTTATCGCCTCACTTTCACTTCTGGACCAATTACAGAATCTACAACCTTCCAAGTGAAAGCCTCTGATGCGATTATCAATCTCGTTCCTCAAAACACAACATCTGCTACTGTAAAAACAAAAGATGATGTAGCAACAAAGATCTTTGATTGCTTTAACGTATATTTAAGTGGAAATTCTTCTGCGATTCCAGCTTCTACTTTAGTAACGGGATCTTCTCCACTGTTATCAAATGTGAAAGTATCCTTTAACTCTTATGACTCTAGATACTTTGACAGTGCCGTAGATTTAGCCATTGGCGGAAGAGATTTTAGCAAAAATTATATTGGCTATACCGCTAGTATTCGTGTGACTAAAATTTCATTCACTTATCTTGGCCAAACCTTTACTTTTGAACCAAATCAAGATTTAACATTACGTGTTCAAAGCGCTTCTTAATTTCACTTTTCCTTTGTAGAAAAGCTATTTTAAAAGTGGTATCACATATCAAAAGATCTTTAGTTATGTGATACCACTTTTTTCCTCTCACAACTCATAATCGATACAAACTTTTCCATAATTTTCATCAAGAAAACTAAACACAATCCCCCTTACAATTTGTTTCAAGATCATATATAATGTCTTTATAAAACACAATTATTATTTAAACTTTTAAGGAGGCTATTGTTATGACAAGTGCGTACAAAAGATTATTAGATTGCTATGAAAGTATCAAAGATAGAATTCCTTTTACACCTAAAGTTGCTTTAATTCTTGGTTCTGGGCTTGGTGACTATGCAGACGGTATCCAAGTAGAAGCGGAAATCGATTATCATGAAATTAAAAATTTCCCTGTTTCTACCGTTGCAGGTCATAAAGGCCGTTTTGTATTTGGGCATGTTGATGAAGTGCCTGTTGTTATTATGCAAGGCCGCGTTCATTATTATGAAGGATATTCCATGGAAGATGTAGTTCTCCCAACTCGACTTATGAAAATGATGGGTGCTGAAATCTTATTTTTAACAAACGCTGCTGGCGGTGTTAATTACGACTTTAATGTTGGAGATTTTATGCTCATTACCGATCAAATTTCAGACTTTGTTCCATCTCCTTTAATCGGACCAAATATTGATGAACTTGGATTACGTTTCTGCGATATGAGCAATATCTATCGTACCGAACTTTGTACTATTATTAAAGAAACTGCTAAAGAATTGCAAATTCCTTTACAAGAAGGTGTTTATATCCAGCTTTCAGGTCCAAACTTCGAAACTCCTCATGAAGTAAAAATGTGCCGTATTCTCGGTGCGGATGCTGTTGGTATGAGCACAGCTTGTGAAGCAATTGCAGCAAACCATATGGGAATGAAAATCTGTGGAATTAGCTGTATTTCCAACTTAGGAGCTGGTATGAGTGAAGAACCTCTAAGCCATACCGAAGTACAAGAGACAGCCGATCGCGTTGCTCCATTATTTAAGCAACTGATTACAGAGTCCATCAAAAACATTGCAAAAACTTTAGCATAAGCTCTCTTTTGCTGTCAGGGAATTATTATTTTAAAGAATACAGATGCTTTCCACATAAAGAAATCTTTCCTAGATATTGTGTGGAAAACATTTTCTAAAACATAAATACTATTTTTAAATATAAGCCATACTAGAAATTACATAGATAAAGGAGGAATCTTATGGATTCTTTACAACAAGTAACACACATTGACAACGTAAAATTAAATGAGGACGAAACAAAAGTCGTTATCATTGATCAGACACAACTTCCAAATGAAACCGAATATTTAACACTTGGAACAGCAAAAGATCTTTATGATGCTATTTTTGAATTAAAAGTCCGTGGAGCACCTGCTATTGGTATCTGTGCAGGTTATGGTATTTACGTTCTCGCTCGCACAATTGAGACAGAGGATTATAATACTTTCTATGAAAAATTTGTGGAATACAAAGACTATTTAAATTCTTCTCGTCCAACTGCTGTTAATTTAAGCTGGGCATTAAATCGTATGGAACGAGTGGTAACCGATAACAAAGAAAAACCTGTGACAGAAATTAAACAACTTCTCTTAGCCGAAAGCAAAGAAATTCAAGCAGAAGATATGAGAATGTGTAAAGCCATCTCTGAATATGGTCTTTCTTTAATTAAAGATGGTGACGGTATTTTAACACACTGTAATGCAGGACCACTGGCAACTTCTCGTTATGGTACTGCTTTAGGACCACTCTTTTTAGGAAAAGAACGTGGTATGAATTTCAAAGTATTTGCCGATGAAACAAGACCACTTCTTCAAGGAGCTCGTTTAACTTCTTATGAGCTTCAAAAAGGTGGAATCGATGTTACTTTAATCTGTGATAACATGGCAAGTATCGTTATGAAAAATGGTTGGGTTAACGCTTGTTTTGTTGGTTGTGATCGCATTGCAGCAAATGGAGATGCAGCGAATAAAATTGGAACAAGCGGGGTTGCTATTTTAGCAAAATATTACGATATTCCTTTCTATGTATTAGGGCCAACTTCTACCATCGATATGAACTGCAAAACAGGAGAAGACATTGAAATCGAACTTCGCAATCCAGATGAAATTCGTGAAAAATTCTATGAAAAACCAATGGCATTAAAAGAAGTCAAATGCTACAACCCTGCTTTCGACGTAACCGATCATGAATTGATCGCTGGTATTGTCACAGAGTACGGAATTGCTCGTCCACCATATACAGAAAGTTTAAAAGAAATCTTTGAAAGAAAAATGAAAGAATCTTTTTAATAGGTAAAAACTGTAACTTCGAAAGAAAATTTTTAGATTACCTTATTGAAATGCAAGAAATAACGTTGTCAAACAAATACTATGATGTTAGAATGAGGTTATAGTATGAAATGACTCCAAACTGAAAATCTCGCATAATATGAAGGAGGAATATATGATGAGAAAGAAATTTTTAGCCGTGTTAATGACTTCGGTATTTGCTGTAACTATGCTTGCAGGGTGTGGAAATAGCAACAGTGGTACAACAACTGCAACAAATGCATCTACAAATGAAGGACAAACTTCTGCTGGTGATACAGAAAAAAATGAAGCATTAAATATCGCTATTGTATCCAGTCCAAATGGTGTCGATGATGGTTCTTTCAATGAAGATAACTATAATGGTGTATTGAGTTTCATTGAAAAATTCCCTGATTCTAAAGTAACTCCAATTCGTGAAGAAACAGGAGTTCCTGCAAACGTTGTTGAAAAAATTTCTACAGAAGCTGCCAACTATGATGTTATGGTATGTCTTGGTTTCCAAGCTGCGGGCATTGGTACTGTTGCTCAGGACAACCCAGATGTAGATTTTATTTTAGTAGATAGCTATCCAACAGATGCAGATGGCAATACAATAGAACTTGACAACGTATATGCTATGTTATTTGCAGAACAAGAAAGCGGTTTCTTTGCTGGTATGGCAGCTGCACTGGAAACAACAAGTAATAAAGTTGCTGTTGTAACGGCACAGACTTTCCCATCTAACATCAACTATCAATATGGTTTTGAAGCTGGTGTCAACTATGTAAACAAAAAATATAACAAATCTGTGGAATGTGTTGAAATCAAATCTTATGCTGGTTCTGTAAGCGGTGAAGATATCGGTGGTAACTACACAGGTAACTTCAACGACGAAGCAACTGGTAAAGTTCTTGGAGAAGCATTAATCAAAGAAGGCTGTGACATTATCTTCGTAGCAGCTGGTGCTTCTGGAAATGGTGTATTCACAGCTGCCAAAGAGGCTGGTAATGTAAAAGTAATTGGATGTGACGTTGACCAATACGATGATGGTGTAAATGGTACAAAAGATAATATCATTTTAACATCTGTATTAAAAGTTATGAGCTTAAACGTAGACAAACAGTTAACAGCCATTGCAGAAGGAACATTTAAAGGTGGAAATGTATTATTACAAGCAGATACAGATTCTACTGGCTATGTAAAAGCAGAAGGAAGAAACCAATTATCTGAAGATACAATTTCAAAACTTGATGAAGCATATGCATTAGTAAAAGATGGAACTATCGTTCCTCCATCATCTACAAGTGACACTACACCAGAGGACTTCCCTGGCTTAAACTAATATTTTTATAAAAAATATGACTTCTGGGACAGTTCATTGCGACTGCGATGTGCTGTCCTTTCTTTTGCGTGAAAGATATAAACTATATTATATTTTAGAACTCTTATTGAAACTCTGAGAAACGCGCTTTGTAAGTTTCTCATGTTCGTAGGCAGTCGTAAAACTTGACGGATTGCCTTCGCATAAATCATATAAAACAGGAGAACGCCTATGTCAGAACAATATATCGTAGAAATGCGGAATATTACCAAAAGGTTTCCAGGTATCACTGCTAATGATAATGTAACGATTCAAATTAAGAAAGGAGAGATCTACGCTCTTCTTGGTGAAAATGGAGCTGGTAAATCCACATTGATGAGTATGCTCTTTGGTATGTATGAACCCGATGAAGGAGAAATTTATATTCGTGGACAAAAAGTAAATATCTCTTCTCCAAATCATGCAACAAAATTAAATATCGGTATGGTACATCAGCATTTTAAATTAGTGTCCAACTATACAATCGGAGAAAATATTATTATGGGAATGGAACCTACAAAAAAATTTTTAGGCCTTTTCCCAATGGTGGACTTAAAAAAAGCAAATCAAGAGATACGCGATCTTTCCATTCAATATGGACTTGAAGTAGACCCAACACAGCTCATTGAAAATGTCAATGTTTCCATTCAACAGCGTGTAGAAATTTTAAAAATGCTTTATCGTGAAGCGGAAATTCTCATTTTCGATGAACCAACAGCGGTATTGACACCACAGGAAATCGAATTCCTTTTAAAAATCATTAAAGGACTCCGTGATAATGGCAAGACAATTATTCTCATCACACATAAACTAGAAGAAATCAAACAAGTTGCTGATCGCTGTGCTATTTTAAATCGTGGAAAATTAATTGACGTACTAGACGTAAAAACAACTTCTACAAAAGAAATGGCAAACTTAATGGTCGGACGTGAAGTTTCTTTCACTACAAATAAAAAACCTGCTCAATTTAAAGATGTCATTTTAGAGGTCAAAGATCTCTGCGTAAAGAACCAAGATAACTTTGAAGTAGTAAAACATGCTTCTTTCTCCATTCACGGAGGAGAAATTTTTGCCATCGCTGGGGTATCTGGCAATGGACAAGTAGAAATTGCGGATGCCATCGCTGGACTCACAAAGGTGTCTAACGGTAATATCTTTTTAAATGGTGTTGATATTACAAATTATTCCATCCGTAAGAGAACATTAGAAGGTATCTCATACATTCCAGAAGACCGTCAAGTTTATGGTCTTGTTCTTGACTTCTCATTAAAAGATAACATCGCGTTAAAGACATATTATCAAGAACCATTTTCTAGCAAACACGGCATTTTAAATCAAGCTAAGTTTGAAGAGTATGGTAATAAACTCATCGAACGCTATGATATTCGAAGCAGTCAAGGTACCATGACACAAGTCCGCTCTATGAGTGGTGGTAACCAACAAAAAGCGATTATCGGCCGTGAAATTGAACTTCAATCTCCACTTATGATTTTCGTTCAACCAACACGTGGTCTTGATATCGGTGCTATTGAAAATATTCATAAACAGATTATTGCAGAACGTGATAAAGGAAAAGCGATTCTTTTAATCTCTTTAGAATTAGATGAAATTATGAATTGTGCAGATACCATTGGTGTTATTTATAATGGAGAACTCCAAAAAATTGCACCTGCTGCTTCCCTTACAACAAATCAGGTAGGCGAATTTATGATGGGGGTGAAAAATAAATGAAAAAATTCTTTGTAAAAATCCTTGGAAATGAGAAAAGGCAAGCTATCACAATTCCTTTATTTTCTATCCTTATCAGTTTAATTGTAGGAATGATTTTAATCGCAGCTCTTGGCAAAAACCCATTTACTGCTTATTTGAACTTATTACAAGGAAGCGGTCTTTTCCCAAAACCAAAATACTCCGCTTATCAGGGTATGTTAACCGATTTCACAAGCTTCCTTAATATGATGACGCCAATGCTATTTGCATCTTTAGCAGTTGCAGTTGCTTTAAAAGCAGGTCTCTTTAATATTGGTGTATCTGGACAAATGTTAACCGCTGGTTTTATCGCCTCTGTAACTGTTGGATATAGCCAATTAGTAGCACCAGTTGCCAAACCACTTGTCTTAATCATCGGTATTTTAGCAGGTGCTCTCGTCGGTTGCTTAATCGGATTTTTGAAATATAAATTTAATATTAATGAAGTTGTATCTTCTATTATGTTAAACTATATCGCTCAATATTTATTCAGCTTCTTTATTAATACTCGCTATATTGACGATATTTCAAGACAATCTATCGCTGTAAAAGAGGCTTCTAGACTGACTTTATTAAAAACACCAATCGGTAATTTAAAAGTGGATCTTCCTCTTGGAATTATTCTTGCAATCATTATTGCAATTGGAATAAAATTTCTTCTTGATCGTACAAGACTAGGATATGAAATCAAAACGGTTGGTTCCAATCGAGAAGCTGCTCGTTATGCTGGTATCAATGTAGGAAAAACTATGGTTCTTTCTATGGTTCTTTCTGGCGCTTTAGCAGGGCTTGCTGGTGTTACTTATTACCTTGGATACGTTCAATCCATTCAGCCAAAAGTACTTGCTTCCACTGGATTTGATGCCATCGCTGTAGCTCTTTTAGGAAATAGCAACCCAATCGGTATTATCTTCTCATCCTTCTTGATTACTGCGGTTACAAAAGGAAGTGGCTATATGAACTCTGCTTCTGGAATTGAAACAGAGATCGCTTCTGTTATCACGGGACTCATTTTATTATTTAGTGCTTGTGGTGCTTTCTTACGTCATCTCGTAAAACGTTGGAAAACAGAAATAGAAGAACAAGAACAAACAAGAAAGGAGAGTAAATAATGGAGACAATTATTATTGATGGTTTATCCTTTGCCTTACCACTGTTTATTATGGCAATCGGTGGAATTTATAGTGAACGCAGTGGTATTACAAACCTAGCAATCGAAGGTTTACAAGGGTTTGGTGCCTTTGTAGGTGCTCTCTTTGTTGTTCTCGTTGCTGGAACAGCAGGTACAGATTCTCAACCAGTCTTTTACCTTTCTTTCCTTTTTGCAATGATTGGCGGTATGATTTACGCCTTATTACACGCGCTACTTTGTATTAAATTCAAAGCAAATCAAGTTATCAGTGGTGTCGTTATCAACATTCTTGCAATGGCACTCACTTCTTTCTTAACAAAACAAATTAATAAAAGTGTCTTCAATGCCCCTTCTGATAAGTTCCAGCTTGGAGTTTCTACAAGATTCTCTATTCCTGTTCTTTCTGATATTCCTGTCATTGGAGCATTCTTTAAGAATTTATATCCATTCGAGATTATCATTCTCGTGATTGCATTTATCGCTTGGTTTGTATTATACAAAACACGTTATGGTCTTCACCTTCGTGCTTGTGGTGATAACCCTCATGCAGTTGATGCAGCTGGTAGAAATGTGGCGAAAATTCGTACCGTAGCGGTTATGATATCTGGTGCTTTATCTGGTATTGGTGGTATGTGCTTTGCTTACTCCATCTCTGCTAAGTTTTCAAGCAGTATCTATGTGGGATATGGTTACTTAGCCATCGCCGCTCTTATTTTCGGAAACTGGAAAATTCTTCCAACACTTGGCGCTTGTTTAATCTTTGGATTTGCTCGTTCTGCTGGATATCAGCTCGTTCAGGTTCTCGAAAAACCAAGCAGTTATTCCGATCTCGTTATGATTCTTCCATATGTGCTTACGTTGTTATTGTTGATTTTCTTCTCCAAATACAACCGTTCTCCAAAAGCACTTGGCGAGATTTATGATAAAGGAAAACGTTAATTAACAATTTATGTATGCTCCCTCTTTCCATTGAAATAGAGCTTTCTCATTCTATTCTTTACAAAAGAGGGAGTATTTTTTATATCAAAGGAGAGTGTTTTTATGAATATTCGTTTTATTCACGCTAGAATTTTAACAATGGAACAAGACTTTTCTATCATAGAAAATGGGGAACTTTGGGTAGAAGGAGAACGAATTACTTATGTAGGAGAGTTTATCGATACTATCATGGACTTAGATCCGGCTTTAAGTCAAGTTCAACTTCCTGTTTTCGATCGCGTTATCGATTGTAAGGGAAATTTATTAATGCCAGGATTTAAAAATGCCCACACCCATTCCGCTATGACATTTTTACGTTCTTATGCCGATGATCTTCCACTTCTTGATTGGCTGAATCAACAAGTATTTCCAATGGAAGCGAAACTAACTCCAGATGATATTTATCATCTATCCAAGTTAGCAATTTTAGAATATTTGACAAGCGGTACTACTGCTAACTTCGACATGTATTTAACTCCTGATACGATAGCTGCTGCCTCTAGAGATTGTGGATTTCGAACTGTTATGGTCAGTGGCGTAAATAACTTCTCTCAATCGGTTGCGGATATGGAAAAATGGTATCAGACTTATAATGAGCCAAACGATCTCGTCAGCTTTATTTTAGGTTTTCATGCAGAATATACTTGTTCCAAACAATTATTAGAAGATATTTCTGCTGTTGCCCATCAATATAAAGCTCCTGTCTTCACTCATAACTCTGAAAGCGCATCCGAAGTTCAGCAATGTCTAGAACGCTATCAAATGACTCCAACTGTTTTCTTAAATGGCCTTGGAATGTTTGACTTTGGTGGTGGTGGTTACCACTGTGTTCATATGACAGATGAAGATCTCTCTATCTTTAAAGAGCATAATATGACGGTTGTTACAAACTCTTGTTCCAATGCAAAATTAGCAAGTGGCATTGCTCCAATCCAAAAAATACTGGATATGGGAATTAACCTAGCCATTGCTACGGATGGACCTGCAAGCAACAATTGTCTTGATATGTTCCGTGAAATGTTCTTAACAACGGGACTTGCCAAATTACGGGAAAACGATGCTTCCGCTGTGGATGCAAATCAAGTTCTTTATGCGGCCACTGTTGGTGGAGCAAAGGCTATGGGACTTACACAGTCTGATGTTTTAGCAGAAGGTAAATATGCGGATCTCATTCTTCTTGATCTCCATCAGCCAAATATGCAGCCACTTAATAATATTACAAAAAATATTGTCTATAGTGGTAGTAAACAAAATGTTGCTTTAACAATGGTAAATGGTAAAATTTTATATGAACGCGGCGAATTCTTCGTTGGAACAGATGTGGAAAAAATCTATGAAAAAGCCAACGATATTATCAATCGAATCAAACGCGAAGTGTAAAAATAAAGACTGATAGGAAATGATATCTCCTATCAGTCTTTATTTTTCTTTCTAAGATTCTATTTCTATAAAATATTCAATTGTAGCAAATTTAAAAATCCTATTGCTTGTGCTGTTGTAACTTTCATTCCTTTAATTTCTGCTATTCCAACTTCTAATCCTTCAATATGACAAGTAGTAAAGTCCATTCCTTCTAATTTATTTTGTAAAAAACTAGCACTTCTTAATTCACATGATTTAAATTCCATACTTTTAAATTCATTATGATTAAAATAAGCATTTCTGAAAATAGAACCTTCTAACTGACTCTTATTCCACTTGGACTCTGAAAAATTACTATAAGAACCTAACACTTGATAAAATTCAGTTTCTTTAAAGAATCCTTCACTCATATTGGTTCCTACTAATTTACAACGCTCAAAGCGTACTTTATAAAAACTACTATCCGCTACAACACAGTTAGAAAAATCACATTTTCGAAATAGTACATTTGTAAAGTCTGACTTTGTAAAATCACAATCTACAAATGTTACATTATCAAAAATACAATCTCTAACAACTAACGAATCTTCTATTTGTCCAATTGTCTGCCCCTGAATTAGACATTGTTCTATTTCTTCCCCTTGAAGTTTCCATTCTGAAAAATTTTCTACCATTATTAAACCTTTTCTTGCTACCTGCACCTGTTCATTCTCCTTTTAAAACTAATTATTCTCTTCTTCACTTCTTACTAGCGGTTTTGTTGCTTTCGCCTTTAAGAATAACGGAACAAATTCGGAAATTACCGCTGAACCTTCTAGACCATACCATTGCATTTGTGAACCAGCTAGATGTCGAATTTTATATTTTAATGAAATAGCCAATCTTTTAAAAGATGCTAATTCACTTTCTGGAACGAGCATTTTCTTTAACATACAGAATTTAAAACTTCCAACTTTTCCTCCCCGTCCATAGATAGAATATTTCTGTTCTTGTGGTGGAAGTTCTCCAGACTTGGTCATATCGCCTACAATCTGTCTTAAATAAACATTCACACGCTGATGCATCTTAAATCCTAACTTTAATCGAACACGGAAAATATAGTCTGTTCCAAAGTTTTCTACTGTATATTCATTGGTATATGGCTCATCACTTACAATTAAGCTTACAAACCAATACGCCTTTGCTCTCTTTGTATTTTTATTGAAGATGGAATAGAGGACATCGCGATCCATCATATCCCCTTCTCGTTCATGTGTGATATAAACAAGATTATCTGCTAAATAAAAAATACTTTCATCTTTTCTTAACTCATCAAACATCGGTATATAATCTTTGATATGAAGATGTACTTCTTGTAAACGTTCAATGGCTGTTCCTTCTTGCCATATCACCATAATCAATAATAAAAGAACGGCTAACAATAATGCTACATAGCCACCTTTCCAAAACTTACTTAAACTAGAAAGGAAAAACGTCCCTTCTAATCCCCCAAAGAAAATAAGAAACACAATCGGAATGAATCTTTTATTCTTTATCTTCCATAAGTAAACAAATAAAAGAAGGGTTGTCATAAGCATTGTCATTGTAATTGCAAGACCATAAGCGGACTCTAATCTAGCACTAGATTTAAAATATAGCACTACAAGGCTACAAGAAATCCAAATAACCATATTTACAAGTGGGATATAGCTTTGTCCTTTTGTTTGTGATGGATAAGTAATTTTCATTCGTGGCATTAAATCAAGTCTTGTTGCTTCGGATACAAGAGTGAATGATCCAGTAATCAATGCCTGTGATGCGATAATCGCAGCTATCGTACTTAAAATAACGCCAATCCCACGAACGGAATGTGGTAACATCTCAAAAAATGGATTCATATCTTCTATTTTTGCTAATGCTTGGTTTCCTTGATTTTGAATCAACCAAGCCCCTTGTCCAAAGTAGTTTAAAATTAAACATACTTTTACAAAAGGCCAACTTGCATAAATATTTCCTTTTCCAACATGACCCATATCGGAATAAAGGGCTTCTGCACCTGTCGTCGCCAAAAAAACACTTCCGAGAATCATAATTCCTACATGGTTTAATGGGCTAAATAAAATAGCAATTCCTCTTAGAGGATTTAGTGCACGAAGAATACTTAAATCTCCTGCCATATTATAAATACCCGCACCTGCCAAAAATAAGAACCAGATTGTCATTAAAGGACCAAATGCTCTTCCGATTAAACTAGTTCCTGCTTTCTGAACAAGAAATAATATCGAAATAATAATTAATGTAATGACAACAATTCTCATTTGATCATCACCAAGCACTTCATAAATAACGGGAATACTCCTAAGTCCCTCAATCGCCGTAGTTACGGTAACGGCAGGAGTCAACACGCCATCGGCTAACAATGCCGCTCCTCCTATCATAGCCGGAATGATCAACCATTTTCCACATTTTTTTACTAAGCTATAAAGAGCGAAAATTCCGCCCTCGCCATGGTTATCTGCTTGCATAGCAACAAGCACATATTTTACTGTCGTTAATAGTGTGACTGTCCATATAATTAAAGATAGTGCTCCTAAAATGAATTCTTCATTCATTTGATTAAGACCACCATTTCCTGCAATAATGGATTTCATAACATACATAGGAGATGTTCCAATATCTCCATATACAACACCTAGAGCAATCAATGCTGCACCTGCACTTACAGGAATTCCTTTTGTCTTCTTATCAGAAGACATTTTTCCTTTTTGTGTTGGTATCTTTTCTTTCTTTATTGCATCTTCTTCCATTTCCTTACCTCTTTTACCTCTTGAATCCTTTCTTATCGACGGCTCCAACGATAAAAAACTCTAGTTGAAACCTTTGATATTGTTACTGTTTTTAATTAAGGGTTTCTCTGTTCTATGTAAGATAGTATGATAATACTTCCTCTTTTGCAATAGGAAATAACAAAGTGTGCGTTGTATATTCCTCTAGGAAAACACTACTTTCACAAATTAATTCAACAAGGTATTTCCTATGAAAGAACAAAGTGTGCGTTGCACACTCTTCGCGACTTTCGGTTACTCCTAGCAACGTACACTTTGCCGCGCGCGAGCAGTTTGCGAAGCAAAATTATCTTCTTTGCTCGCTGCGCATCGTTTGCACGTAGTGCTTTTTTATTCTATAGGATGACTCGCTTGCGAGGAATTTCCT
>DVIZ01000082.1 GCA_018710905.1 Candidatus Scybalomonas excrementigallinarum
TCTTGCATTGCCACGTTCCAATAGTAAAGAACCTTTCCCGTCTTCTATCCGCAAGATGATTGTAAAACAAAGAAGAAAAATAGAGACTGTTTTTTCTCAATTAAATGATCAATTTCACATTGAGCGTGTATTAGCAAAAAATTTTTATGGTCTCTGTTCAAGGTTAGTTACCAAAATATTTGGATATAACCTTTGTTTATTACTCAATTCTATGTTTTCTGCTACAGCTGAGATCTGTAAAATCAAACAATTGATTTACTAATTTTTTACAGTAACTTTAATCATAGGGATTTTCTGTCCTTTTTTAACATGTGTACATTTTAATTTATATTAGCACAACGCGTTAATATATAAGTTCATAATATCCTCATCATTATATACATGTATGTATATTGTTAAAAAGAAAACGGTGGTAGAAATCAATTGTTCAAAACCACCGTTTATCTATATTTTACAACCGTGAAACAACGGTTTTCATAAATAGGATTATTCTTATAAAAATCTTCTTTTTATTAGCAAAAAGTTACTGAACACAATAATTCGACACAAGCTTAATTGCTATTTCTTTTGCCAACGTGCTAGATACATTCATACCCTCTGTCGGTCCCAGACGCACACAAAAATATATATTTCCTGTTGGACTTTCCGCAAATCCTGTGAACCATGCATCAACAACAATGCCATTCGCTTTTCCCATTCCCGTTTTTCCATATATAGGAATGTCAGATCTATCCTGCTCCGACATCAGCATAACCTGCTTTAATTCATTCTGTGTTTCTTCTGAATAATCTGAGTTTTTACCAAAGATACGTTCCATTACCTCCACCTGCTCTTTTGGGGAAATCATTAAAGATGATTCAATCCAAAAGCCTGTTAAAGCCCTGTTGTTATTGTTTGTATTTAATCTTCCCTCCCAATCAGAAATATCGCAATTACCATACTGGAGCTTATTCAATTCCTTTTGCATCATATCTTTCCCAATATCATCTATGACCTGTCTGTAATACCATACACAGGAAGTGCGAAACGCTTCGCTAAAATCAATATCTTTATTCCAGTTTTCATTCCAGAATATTTCCCCACTCCATGTACGAGTGGAGTCTTCCGGTTCAAGGATTCCATTTTCCAGTGCAATTAGGGAAGAAATAATTTTAAATGTGGAACATGGCGAACTTCTAGTAACTGCAAGATCACGATTATAGATTGTGTACCGACTGTTAGAAGTATCATATATCACTGCTGTTCCATTCAACCCATTAAAATATTCTGACCAGTCTACCTCCACTATTTCCGATTCCATTTCCACGCTTTTGGTAGAATTTTCGGTATCTGCCTCTATGGAATTACTGCTTGATTCCATTTCCGATTCCTCTCGTTTTTCTTCCTCTGGTTCTTCTTTTTCGTTTTCTAGGGAAATCTTTTCTTCTGCACTATGACTGTTAGCGCAGCCTGTTAAAATAAATGCACATACAAATACTAGGCATATCATTTTAAAATACTTATTTCTCTTTTTCATAGTTATCATTTTCTTTTCCTAATTTTCCTTTTTAATCTTCTTCATGGTTTCTTTCTCTTGTTTTCATTACGGCATTTTTTTTAATAACAAAATCAATATTGACATCGCCGTTATTACTAGATACATTTAGCGTTTTTTCTCCGCCATTTTTATTATCCGGCAAATTACTATCGCCTTTTTTGATGTCCGATTGAATAATAAAATCATCATAACTTCCGATAACCATTCCCTTAATATCCCCATTTTTAACAGTTAAAGATAGGGAATTTCCTACATCTAAATTTCCAAAGGTATCTTCCTTATCTTGCATACATTTAACTATTTCATTCGAACTCTATCGTTCTGCTTTTATTATTGCTATCTGCCATAATACCCCTCCTTGAAATTCCTATTTGTCCACTAATAAAATTTTGTCTAATCTTCATCCAATCATGGACTTATATCAAATTTTTACATACACAATTTACTTTTTGGTATTCCTAATTTCTGCATTAAAAGAGTCCAATTCAAATATTATCTCCCTATCATTGAAATTAAAATCCATCTCAACTAAATTCAAAATTCTAATTAAATCATCCATCTTTTCGATACATCTTTCTGGATATATGGCTGCTACATTCCAAAGTTCATAGAAACTATACGATTGTTTCTCATTTTCTTCTGTATCATCTATGTAACGGAACATTGTATAGGCACTATACAAATGAGCAACTCCCACCATATATTCACTATTAGATGGATGTTCTGAATATTCCTCAAATCGTTGAATAGCAAAAGAAATCTCTGTTAAAAAACGAGTTTCATAAAACGATTTATCGTTTACTTTTTTGTATAGAACAAATCCAAGTACAATATTTAAAATTAAAGATAACAAAACTATTACTATTATACATTTCTTTTTCATAACACTGCTTCATAAGTTAGCCTTTATCTAGACTTTGAGTAAAAATTTCATAAATTCATTTAGAAAAAATGGAATACATTACGAATCAATTTTGTTATTTAAGCGCTAATATCCGTCTTTATTATATTCCCATAGGAAAAATAATAACAAACTGAACATTCTCTACTTGTTCTCAAAATCTTAATTCTAACTCTATCTCCTCTTAATGCAAGTTTATTGATATTTTTCTAATCAATATGCTTGTTCTTCATCAATATTCTTATTTCCATTTTTATAATCTTACCCTTTTTTCTCTAAAATTGACATACTCAGTTCTATACTCTGTCTTTTTTTATTCATAATCTCTCCCACATATTAAATTCCGTCAATTACTACAAGTATATCCATATCCAATATCATATTGCTGTTTCTATTTCAAATCCATACTCATACAATACAAAATCATCATCAATTATTTCATCATAAATACCTTCTACCTTTTTAAATCCATTTTTTAAATAAAGCTGAATAGCTGGCTCATTTACATCAACGACAAAAAGTCTCAAATATTTAGCACTTTTATACCTTGCAAGTTCAATGGCTTTCTTAATCATACTACTGCCAATCCCTTTCCTTAAATAATCAATATTAACTCCAAAACGCTCAAGATATAATGCCTTATCATTTTTATTTGTCCATTTAACATGATCTTCTCCTAAATGCGATTCACATAGAGCAAATGCGGCAATGATATCATCATTAGTAACGAATAGATACAGGCGTTTCTTTTCTATATCCTCGCTTAAAAATTCACATGGATAAATCTCATCCCAAATCTGTATCTCATTTCTATTCATATTATCTACCATTTTTTTATACATTAATTTTAGACATGGTAAATCATCTCTTTCTGCTAATCTTAAATTCATATTACCGCTCCATTGCTCCCTTCAATTCCATTCATTAATACTACCTTCCTGCTCTGTATCGTTAGTCCATAGTTATCTTCTCAATGGGATACTTTATCTTATTACTTTATATCTCAGTCTAATATAAGAATGTTTCAGCGTTTCACAAGATTCTAGCTGTAAAACACCAAGTTTTTTCAAATCATCCATTGTCGTCAAAGACTCACCGTCAATGAGTGTAGAAGTTTCTTTTCCGCCAATTAATACAGGTGCGATAACAACATCAACATAATCCAATAGTTTTTCTCGAAGAAACATGGCATTTAATGTGCCACCAGTTTGAATTGTAATCCTCTCACAACCATATTGACACTTTAACTGTGTCAAAGCATTACGAAGATTCAACTTATCTTGATAAATAATATGCATATTGTCTGCTTTCACTCTAAAGGCTGGATGTTTTAAATTAGATGTAATTAAAACAAACTGTTTAGATATCATCGTTAAATACTTAATTCCATGTTCTGTCAGATGACTATTATCAATCACAGCAAACGAAACTGGCGTCTTAGTTGGAAAATCTTTTCATTAACCCCAACTTTTGCTTGCACTCGTCCAGAATTTAGAGACCATAAATCCGTGGTCTGTTCGATTTCATAATACTGATTCAATCCTTCCTTGACACCTTCAATCAAAGGAAAATCTTTATCTACATCCATATTATCGGTTGATCCAGTACTAATTTTCCCATCTAGCGACATAAGCATAAATAAGGTCGTAATCGGTCTGCTACACATAGTTTTTATCCCTCCTCAAATTTTATATCAGTTATTTTCCTATCCCCTCTTTCTCCTTCATTCTTTTGACCTAAAATCGTAAGAAGTCATAAGATCATATTCATAGATTTTTGAAGTAATCTATGAGAAAATAAACAAAAAGGAAAAGGAGAATCCTATTATGAAAAGCAAATTTATTAAAATTATTTTTTTATTATTTTCAATCGTTATTTTAGGAATACTATCTCTCATTGTATTGAACATATTTTTTAATACACCTCAAAGAAAAGTATCAAAAGCCCTTGGCATTAACGCATCTTCCGGAAAAATACTTTCTCATATAGATACTCATGGTGGCTTTCATGGAGATGGTTACGCCTACACCGTTTTACAATTTTCTGATGATTCTTACTGTGATAGAATTCCAACATCTGCACCTTGGCATCCACTTCCATTAAGCTCCTCTATGCAAACGATACTGTATGGAACTACAAAAGATACACAAAGCACTTCTCCTCTTTTTACTGATGACAATGGAAATCCACTTTTTCCAAAAATAGAAAATGGGTTTTATTACTTTAAAGATCGACATTCTAAAAGCACGAATCCCTTTGATGATTCTGCTATATGGAATCGCTATTCTTATAATTTTACAATTGCAGTCTATGATTTTGATACAAGAACTTTATATTTTGGAACGTTTGATACCTAAAATTTATTGTTAATTTTATACAATTATACTTGTATATTAAAAAAAACTTATTAAAAAGGAATCAAAATCATTGCTTAGGAACACTGAAAAAATATTTATATCATTAATTATATAAGAACTCTCTTTTCTATATCAAATACAAAGCTATGATCGAAAAGGGAGTTCCCATATAACTTCAATAAAGAGAGTCAAATTGTCTTATCTTGAAATTTTTCTTTATGTCTCCTGCTTGCACTTCGTACAGTAAAGAAGATAGTTTTTCAAAACAGTATCTTCTCTAATTCTGTCACGGGTTTTGTTGCCACAAATAGAACAAAGTATCCATTCTGTTTCATAAGTACCACTCATATTTCATCTCACTTCCAAATCCCAAATACTTAATTGCCTATTGTCGTTCTTTTCTTCAAAGAGCTGCAAATAGTTAAATACTTTCTGGTTATCATGCACAATTCCATTTTCTTCACATTTCTGATGAAAAAGCTGCATTAAATCTCTGTTATTAGTACTTTCTATCATATACTGATTTCCGTATGTACGAATGTATTTTTCTTTTAGATCTGGAAACAATCGGTCTAACTGCTCATAGAAATATTCTCGGTTTCCTTCTCGGAGTGTCAGTCCCATCCCAAAGCAAATAACGCCATAAACCTTTGCTTCGATACACATATCCAAAATACTAGAAATATTATCTTCTGTATCGTTAATAAACGGTAATATTGGTGTTAGCCATACCACTGTGGGTATTCCTACATCTCGCAACTTTTTCAAGACTTCAAAGCGTTCTTTTGTGGTGCTTACATTTGGTTCAATCTTTTTGCATAAATCTTCATTATAAGTAGTCAAAGTCATTTGTACAACACATTTTGTCTTTTCATTTATTTTCTGTAAAAGATCTATATCTCTCAAAATGTGTCTGGATTTTGTAATGACTGTAAATCCAAACCCATTCTCATATATTAATTGCAGAGCCTTTCTGACATTTCCTATCTCCAGTTCCAACGGCATATACGGGTCAGTCATAGAGCCTGTGCCTATCATACATTTTTTACGCTTATGAGTAAGAGCATACGTCAGCAGATCAATCGCATTTTCTTTGACTTCGATATCTTCAAAAGCGTGTTCCATGTGATAGCATTTACTTCTAGAGTCACAATAAATACACCCATGAGAACAGCCACGGTATAAATTCATTCTATTTTTAGCAGATAATATTCCTTTGGCCTTTACAAAGTGCATTGTATGCCCTCCTTACATCTTGGCACAAATTTTTTTATGTGCTTTCAGTTTTTTCATTGCCCAATCATAATGACTTGCTGTAACGCTGACAAAATAGGAACCCAGAACACTTCCACCTACCCATTGATAAACACCTTTAGAAAACAATTCTTCATTTGAAAAAGTTTCCGCCAGTTTTATCACTTCATCATGAGATTTTTGAAACATATTTTTTGCGTCCTCTAATGATGTAAATTGATGTTTTTTCCAAAATTCCACATTCATATCCCCATAGGTTTTCCAATTATGAGGCTCTGGAATAAACGGCTTATTATTGCCATTCTGATTGGAATATACCCAGTTCAGCAAAAGCTGATGCCATTCGTAAAGATGAATGAAAATATCACGCAGATTTTTATCCCTTTTCCAATGGGCTTCCTTCTTTTTTTCATCCTCTGAAAAATCAAAAGGCGTTGATAACTCTTTTTCTGTTAAGTCAGAAATAAGAACATTTAACTTTTCATAATTAGAATTTGCTGCTATTAGTAAATCTGTCTTTGTTGTAGGTCTGCCCATATTCATTTTCCTTTCTCTTTTATAACGATATATTGCTATTTTCCTATATCTGTAACTTTATATCTCAAGATAGTTTTTAAATTGGCTTTTTCTGTACGGTTGGCATTATTCAAATATATTTCACGATGTTCTTTTCCCATACGCTTGTAACCGTGTTCCAAACAATAGGCATTCATAAGCTCAAATGACACAGCCTCATCATCAAACGCTCCTTTATGCAATACTTGAATACACTTACCATCACAGACTGTTTCAAAGGAAATATCTGTAAGATACGGATTATCTTTTTTGCTCTTAACTTCCTCCAAGACATTAACAAACATTTGTTTCGTAATAAAATCTGGTTGTCGTATCATAATGCGGTATTGCAATTCTTCCTTTACCAAACTCTCTTTTTCAGAAGCCTTGTTCCATAATCCTTCTAAAGGATAGACAGAATAATCCGTTATTTCACAGTTTTTCTCGGCAAGTGATTTGTAGGCCATTTTAATTTTATAAGCTACCGAAAACAGAGCCGCAACCTTGTCTGAAAAGATTTCGCCGTTAGGATTTCCGCTGCCAGAAATAATAATATATTTTTGAACAGGGACATCAATAATGCAAGGCTTTGTGTTTACGCCATATATTTCTTTCTCCTGCCTTTTCCATTCAAGTTTCATTTACAGTCCTCACTTTCTCAAATAGAATTTACAGTGAAATTATACCTCACATATACTGACACCCTATGTCAAGATTTATATTTCTCATAAATTTTCTTTGCTTGCTCCGCCACAATGTCCTTGAGATACACAGGCTCTATAATATCTACTTGTGTTCCGAATGATAACAGATACCCTATTAGCCATTCATCTTCTGGCATTTCAACAGATACGATTAAATCTCCATTTTCTTTTTCACTCACTTGTGTTTTATCAAATTCATCGTAAACACGATATGATATATTTTTGGGAAAACACAGTACGATTGTATTGTAGGTTTGACCCGATGCTTCCTCTAATTCTGGAAACGAACTTTTGCAAAAACCGTCCGTGAGAACTTCTAAATTTATAATACGAGTTAGCTTAAAAATGCGGTAATCTTGTTTTTCCATACAGTACGCTTTTAAATACCACGACATAGACTTATATGACATTTTTAACGGATGGACAATTCTTTCTCTAATTGTTCCATAGGAATTTGCATAGGTTATTTTTACACATTTTTGATGAATTACCGCTGATTTTAGTAATTCAAATTTCTCATTGTCAGTTCCTTTATTTCCCCATCTGGAAAAATCTACTTCGATCCAATTTTCCGAATTGAGATTAAAAATTGCAGAAAGCTTTTGTAATGTTTGGTGATTGCTAATATTTTTCGTAGAATTTATGCTCTGTAAGGCTATTAGAATTTCCTGCTTTTCTTCTTTCGACAATACTGCTTTATCCAAAACAAAATCATTCATTAAATGAATACCACCATTTCGACCTACCTCTGCATATATAGGGATACCTGCACCACTTAAAGCATCAATATCTCTGTAAATCGTTCTTACGGATACTTCAAATTTTTCTGCTAATTCTGGAGCAGTAGCCTTTCCTTTATCAAGTAAATGATACACAATCTTAAATAATCTGCTTTCCTGCATTGCCAGTTCCTCCTTTGATAATAGAATACCATCAAAATCCTGACACGATATATCAACATTTATTACAATCATTTTGATTCATATATTTTCCTATTTTCTCTATTTCACTAAAAACCATTCTTTTCTTTTTGGCACTCTTATACCAATTATCAGGTGTTATATCGTCCTCATCATAAATTGGAGCAATATTTATCTTACAATGTTCTGGGAAAACTTCTGAATAGGTTAATTTCACATGTCTGCTGTGATAACTTTTGCATACAATGATGATCTCATCGATTGGTAAACCATTTAAAACACATTGTTCATACGAATATTTTGCATTCTCATAAGTATTTTGAGCCTTCTTTTCTACAATTATACTTTTGGGATTTACACCATTTTCAATCAATATATCTCTTAAAAATTCTGCCTCCGTTTTATCTTTAAGCTTCTTATTTTCCCCTCCAGATATTAATATCCAGCTGGCTAAACCACTATTATAAAGGCGCAATGCTTCCATAGCTAGTTCTACCCTACTACTTCCTGGTATCATAATGATATCAGCCTTATTAAGTTCATCTTGAACAAATACAAACTTTGTAACATCTATATATTTTCCATTCATCCTCTTTCTCCCCATTGTTTAACAATTACATTTCCTTGTCCTAACTTTCATCGATATGATTGTAATAATGCCATTATCTCATTATCCTGTCCGTATTTCATTACATATTCAAAAACAATATCTCTGCTTACAATTTTTTTTATGAAATCGATATCCATTTTAGGAAGTACTTCTTTAAGTTCTCTTTTAGCAATCGAATTAATATATTTTAATAAATTAGCATCTCTTTATTTTCTTATAGAATCTTGTTTTGGATATCCTATTCCAAATGGCCCATCAAATAATTTTTCCAATACACACTGTACATTGATTTCGGAATCCCATCCAAAATTTAACCCAAGTGGGATTGAAATCGCATTACCATTATTAATTCTCCCAAACAAATAAGCATCCGATGGATTCTCAATATAACCACATAATACCGATGGTAAACTATTGCATGCAAGCATCATCCCTTGTCCTGAAGAACAGCCAGTTACTACAAAATCAACAGCTTTACTCCCTAATAGTATACTGATTAACATTGCAATTTCCACATACGAATATTCGACATCTTCATCCTCGAATATACCAAAGTTAATCACTTCATGGCCTTTCTTTTTTACAATTTCCACCAACGAATCATATAATAAAGAATTCTTATCTTTTTGTGAACTTGCTTGAATAACTGCTATTTTCATAAAATCCCCCCATCTAGTTAAAATCTGATCTTTTGAAATTGAACAATGCTACAATATTTTTATAATTATATCATATATTTTCTTT
>DVIZ01000083.1 GCA_018710905.1 Candidatus Scybalomonas excrementigallinarum
AAATAGAATTGGCTGACTATGTCAACTGGTTTAATAATCATAGAATCCATTCTTCTCTTGGTTATTTAACACCAAAAGAATTTGAAAAACATACCCTTAAAAAAGTTGTCTGAAAAAGTGTTGACAATCCATAGAAATAGATTAACACAACTCCATAGAAAAGCAATTGTACCTACATCCATAACTACTTACCCCCCTAATAAATCGTTCATTACTTATGATTTTCTTCTCATAACTTTCATATAAGATTAAAACATGGACTTTGCATAAAGAGTCTTTATAATTTCTGTCACATCACTAGAAGATAAAATTTCTTTTAGTGCATCGATAAATTTTTTCTTATCCTCACATACATACCTTGGATTAAAGGAATCTGTATCATCTTCAATATTACTTCCTATTGTTATTGCAACTGGATAATTCTTTTCTGGATTTGAATACATAATTAAAATCGTATACACATAATTATCTAATGCAGGTACTACCAACTCAAATTTTGTAGCGATAGAATATCCAATTTCTTCAACAGCGCTATTTTTTATGTTAATATTCATAACTCTACCATAAATATTTCCATCCGTTTTTTCAGTTAACAAATCCCCTTGTTCTTTCAATACAGCATTGGGCATATCACTTATACTTCTCTTTAAAATATCCTTATCAAAATTCCATAAATCTAAACTCATATTTTTCTCCTATCTTATTTCAAACTTAATTGGCAAATGATCTGAATAAACTTTTTTATCTATTTTCCCATTAACTTCCACATTGGATTATAATAAAATTTTAAAGATTCTCCATTGTATTTTCGGACACCATCTTTTGCTTTATAAAGATCAAACACTGCATTAAATCCATGCATACCAACAATTCCTTCTGAAAATGGATGTAGATTAAAATCTCCAACTACAATTGCCTCATAACAAGGTAATATTTTCTCTCTTTGTTCTTCATTACACCGCTCTTCAAATTGCCTTAATTGAGAGCTTAATCCCTGCACTCTTGCATTTCTTGCTCTTTCATCTTTATGCAATGCACTATCTAAATGAACCACAAATAATAAATAATATTGATTATTCTCTATTATTTTATATATAGAATAATGGCTTTCCTCTTGTGCCACTATCACCTTAATTTTTCTTTCTGCTATAACTAAAATATCTTCTCTCTTTGGTAATATCTTCTTTACCTCAAAATTTTTACCATTTTTTCTCAAAGTACTTAATAAATATTGAGTATCTAATTTTTCCGCTTCAGCAAATATCAATAAATCTAATTGATTATATTCTACTATATCTAACACTTCTGTTACTAAATTTTTATTATTTAAATTCCAAAATATACATCGTATTGTAACCACCTCTAATATTTCATTTTCTGATCTATTTATATAATCTATTATAACTTTCTAAAATTTAATTGCAATATATAAACCAATAAACTTATTTTAAACTTCCCCTTACTAAGATACGAATTGTTCAAACATAGTACTCTTTTATTTTATAGAAAACTTTCTTTACTATAAACTTCTTATTAGCATAAAAATATGACCTTTATAACTAGAAACTCCTTCCTATTGTTATAAAGGTCATAAATATCATTATAATTTTTTTAAACTCTAAGATTTCACTACATTTGCAAACTGAGAATGATACAGTTTTTCATAAAAACCTTTTTTCTCTAATAACTGTTCATGATTTCCTTGCTCAATAATATTTCCATCTTGAACGACTAAAATTAAATCTGCATTTTTAATGGTCGATAGTCTATGAGCAATAACGAAAGAAGTTCTTCCCTTCATTACTTTTTGCATGGCATCTTGAAGCATTTTCTCCAATCTCGTATCCACAGAAGAAGTTGCTTCATCAAGAATTAAGATCTGCGGATCTTTTAAAATAGCACGAGCAATTGTTAAAAGCTGTTTTTCTCCTTGCGAAATATTATTTGCCTCTTCATTGATAATGGAATCATATCCATGACTTAATGTACGAATAAAATGGTGCACATTTGCCATCTTTGCCGCATCGATAACTTCATCTTTTCTCGCTTCTAATCGTCCATAGCGAATATTATCATAAATGCTTCCATGGAAAAGCCAAGTATCTTGAAGCACTAAAGAGAATAAAGAATGAAGCTTGCTTCGATCCATATCCCGAATATCCACACCATCAATTTTAATAGATCCGCCTTTTACATCATAAAAACGAAGTAATAAGTTCATTAATGTCGTCTTACCAGCTCCCGTTGGACCAACAATGGCTACCATCTGTCCACTCTTTACATCAAAATTAACATCTTTCATTAAAAGCTCATCGCTATATCCAAACTGAACGTGTTCAAAGGAAACATTTCCTTTTATCTCTTTTTCATTGACTTCTACGGTTCCCTTTTGTACTTCCTCTTCCTCATTTAAAAGAGAAAAGATTCTTCCCATCGCTGCAAAAGCAGATTGAATCTGTGCGGATAACTGAGATACTTGAGAAAGCGGATCATTGATCTGCCAAATATAACGGATAAATGCCTGTAAATTACCAACAGAAATCGTTCCTTGGATAACAAAAATACAACCAAGAACTGCCACAGAACCAATTGTCAAGTATGTAACCAATGAAATGCAAGGAGAAATAAGAGCCGAAACAAACTGTGCCTTAAAAGCAGAGTTGGCCATTCTCACATTGACTTCCTCAAATTGTTTTTTGGCATCTTCTTGTTTATTATATAATAATATTTCATTAAATCCACCATATAGCTCAGTAATCGTTCCATTTAATTCTCCTACTGTTTTTTGCTGAATCTGGAATAATCTTTGAGAACGTCCTACAAATATTTTTGTAATAAATGCAGTCAATGGAATAATAATAAGAGCAACACAAGCCATTTTCCAGTTAATGCGGAACATCATCCCAAGCGCTAATATAAAGGTAAGGCACCCAGTTACCGCTTTTGTAAATGTCTGTTGCAATGCATTGCTTAACGTATCTACATCATTTGTTACCGTACTCAATACATCACCAAAAGCACGATTATCAAAATAACGCACTGGCAATCTTTGAATTTTTTGTTGCAATGCATTTCTTAAATCATGCATCGTACTTTGAATGGCATTCGTCAATAGAAACGAAGAGGTTAAAAGAAGCGCTGCTCTTGTTGTATAACAAATAGCTAAAATTCCAATAATTCGAATTACAATATCAAAATGAATATGGGCACCTGCAACTCCTTTTGCAATTTCACTAGCATCCTTCATTAATTGTGTTGTAATAGAACCTTCGATGCTTGGGTTCATAGCATAAATTCCAGTGGAAAGCACTAATGCGATAATTGCAATTAACAACTTTTTAGAATAAGGAGAAGCATAGTGCAGAAACTGTTTGATACACTTTGACCAGTTAATTTTATCATTCATACTGCATTTCCTCCTCACTAAGCTGTGATGCAGCGATTTCATAATAGATTTCACAGTTTTTCAATAATTCTTTATGAGTACCTGCACCAACAATTTTTCCTTCATTTAATACAATAATCTTATCCGCATCCATAATGGTAGAAACACGCTGTGCTACAATTAATACGATTTCATTTGTCACTTCTTTTTTTAATTCTGCGCGGAGTTTCGCATCGGTCTTAAAGTCCAAAGCAGAAAAAGAATCATCATAAATATAAATTTCTGGCTTTCGAACGACAGCTCTTGCAATAGAGAGACGCTGTCTTTGTCCACCTGATACATTGGTAGCACCTTCTACAATTCTTTCTTTAAATTGCAATGGCTTTTCCATAATAAAATCATATGCTTGTGCTACTTTTGCTGCATGAATGACTTCTTCAATCGTAGCATCTGGTTTTCCAAAACGAATATTCTCTTCGATCGTTCCACTAAATAAATTTGCCTTTTGTGCTACAAAGCCGATCTTATTCCGTAGTTCATTAAAATTCATATCTCGAACATCGACGCCGTTTACTAAAACCCGTCCACTGCTCACATCATAAAATCTTGGAATCAACTGAATCAATGTACTTTTACCAGAACCTGTACTTCCAATAAAAGCGACAGTTTCCCCTTCTTTTGCTTCAAAAGAAATATCTTTTAATACTGCCTCTTCTCCATCTGGATAAGCGAAATCCACATGTTCAAAAACAATGGAACGTTTTTTCTCTTCTTCTTTTTTACTTTCTCCATGATGAATACTGCTCTCCATCTCTAAAACTTTCATAATACGTTTTGCAGAGACATTGGCTCTTGGATACATCATAAATACCATGCAGAATAAAAGAACGGAAAACATCGCATGGAACAAATATTCCATAAATGCTACAAGTTTTCCAATTGGAAGCGCTCCTGCATCGATTAAATGACTGGCTGTAAAATAAATCAGTAATGCCGATAAATTCATTAATAAGAAAAAGACTGGCTCTGTAGATGACATTAATTTAAAAAGTCTCTTTGACTGATTCATGAAATTTACGTTTTCCTCATCAAATCGTTTCGTTTCATATTCATTATTATTGAAAGAACGAATCACTCGAATCCCTGTTAAATTCTCACGAAAAATTCGGTTAATGGAATCTAAAGAACCTTGCTGTCTTTCACTAATTGGAGAAGAAATTTTTCCTACCACTACAACTCCGATAATAATAATTGGAATCGTTGAAATAATAATCAATGAAAGTTTTAACGATGTCGTAATCGTCAAAGTAAAACTAACCGCAATCATAACCGGTGTCAATAACGCTGTTTTCAAAATAATATTTAAAAACATCATAATCTGAAAGGCGTCATTATTTGTTCTCGTAATCAGCGATGCAACTCCTAGTTCATTCATCTCACTATGAGAAAAGGATTGTACCTTATTAAATACATCCTGTCTAATATCACGTGTTACGGATGTAGAAATTTTTGCCGAACAATATCCTAGTAAAATTGTTCCACACACCCCAATAATTGAGATAATCGCAATTCGGATTCCCATTTGAAATAAATAGGCTTCGTCTTGATTCTGTACCCCGTTATCAATCATGTCTGATACAAAGGTCGGAATCCCAAGTTCTACTAAAGCAAATCCAAAGACCGATATCACATTCAAACAAACAAGCCATTTGTATCGCTTTAGATAGTGTAAAATTAATTTCACAATTTTTCCCTCCTTATAAAATAGCTAAAGTAACGATGAAAAGAACCCTTTATGAACTTTTCCTATTCCTATAATTAAGCGAAAGAAAGGACAAGATATATGTCACTCTAATGTTATCCATGACATAGCACTTGTCCATTCTATACTATTCTAACATATTATAAATCTTTGTCCAATACTTTTTCTCTCTTAATATGCTTTTCCGAAGTACACCATAGCTTTTGCAGGTTTTCCACAGTGAACACAAGTTTCTCCAAGATTTTCTTGCTCAAATGGCATACAACGAGTGGTAGCTGTTGTTTCTTCTTTAATCGCTTCTTCACATTCTTTGCAACCACACCACATTGCCTTTACGAAACCTCTTTGTTCTGCAATCGCTTCTTTAAACTCATCCCAGTTTTTCGCTGTTACTGTATGAGCATCTCTATGTGCCTTTGCACGTTCAAACATATCATGTTGGATCTGTTCTAATACTTCTCCAACCTTTTCATTTAATTCATCAAGAGATACTTGAATTTTCTCTCTTGTATCACGGCGTACAATAACTGCCTGATTTGCTTCAATATCTTTTGGTCCAATTTCAATACGAATTGGAATTCCACGCATTTCTTGTTCGCTAAATTTCCAACCTGGGCTCTTATCAGAATCGTCCACTTTTACACGGTAGTTAGAAGATAAAATTCCTCTTAATTCTTCTGCTTTTTCAAGAACACCTTCTTTTTTCTGCATAATAGGAATAATCATAACCTGAGTTGGAGCAATTCTTGGTGGAAGAACAAGACCTGAATTATCTCCATGTACCATAATAATGGCACCGATTAAACGAGTTGTCATTCCCCAAGATGTCTGATATACATGTTTTAATTTGTTATCTTTATCTGTGAATTGAATTCCAAATGCTTTTGCAAATCCATCGCCAAAGTTATGACTTGTACCAGACTGTAATGCTTTTCCATCATGCATTAACGCTTCAATTGTATAAGTTGCTTCTGCACCTGCAAATTTTTCCTTTTCTGTTTTTTGTCCTTTTACAACTGGCATAGCAAGCACTTCTTCACAGAAATCTGCATAGATGTTTAACATCTGAATCGTTCTTTCTTTTGCTTCTTCTGCTGTTGCATGAGCGGTATGACCTTCTTGCCATAAAAATTCACGAGAACGAAGGAATGGTCTTGTTTCCTTTTCCCAACGAACAACAGAACACCATTGATTATAAACTTTTGGAAGATCACGATAAGACTGAATGTCTCTTGCATAAAAATCACAGAACAATGTTTCAGAAGTTGGTCTTACACACATTCTTTCCTGTAATTCATTTAAACCACCATGTGTCACCCAAGCAACTTCTGGCGCAAATCCTTCTACGTGATCTTTTTCTCTTTGTAAAAGACTTTCTGGAATAAACATTGGCATATAAACATTTTCTACCCCTGTTTCTTTAAAGCGTCGATCCAATTCTTTTTGAATGTTTTCCCAGATGGCATAACCCGCTGGTTTAATTACCATACAACCTTTTACACTAGAGTAATCCACTAATTCCGCTTTTTTTACAACATCTGTATACCACTGTGCGAAATCTTCTTCCATAGAAGTAATTGCTTCTACTAACTTCTTTTCTTTTGCCATCGTCTAATCTCCTTCTTTTCTTATAAATATTTTTTATAAAATCGTTGAGTGGGAAGTTTTAAATGGCATAAAAAACGCCGATACTTCTTCCCCTCAACATAAAAGGGACCGAAATATCGGCGGTACCACCCTGCTTAACAGCTCTCTATCTTAGACTATTGATTCTCTTAATAAGATATTCAAAGAAATGAGCTATTCTCTCATTCTTCCTTTAACGCAGGAATTACGTTCTGTTTTCACAGACAGCTCAAAGGCAGGTTCTTTGTTCGCTTTCATAAAAATCTCTCAGCCATTTTGCCTAAGCAAACGGATTTTCTCTCTGTATATGCAGGAAGAACAAATACTATCCCTTATCAACGCCATTTTTCAATACAATTATTGTATGAAAAAAATATCATTCTGTCAATGAGGAATTTCTAAAATCCATCGATTCTTTATTTGATTGTCACAGAAACTTTTGCCTGCCGTTTTCCAAGTTTTGCAATAACCGTTACTTTTCCTTTCTTTAACGCTTTTAACATTCCCGTTTTCGAATTAATGGTTGCCACTTTTTTATTGCTAACAGAATAGGTAATCTTTCCTTTTAACCCCTCTTGTTTTGCTCCAAATTGATAGGTACTTCCTACTTTTAACGTCTTTTTATATTTGCTCATAACAAGAGAAGGTTTTTTTATTTGAATCACTTTCTTTATCGTTCTTGTCTGATCCTTGATTTGATAGTTCGCTATTATAGTAGCTTTTCCTACTTTCTTTGGTTTCAGTTTTCTTCCATTAATCTGTAGCACTTTTTCATTAGAACTTTTTAACGTTAACTTACCATTAAATTTGCCTGAAGTATAAGAGCTTACTGTACCAGTTCCATCTACCTCTCCACCTAAAAATAAAGTGGATGGAGCTTGCAACATCCATTTCTTTAATGCTTCTTCTATCGCATTTTCATCAAGAGAAAACAAGGTAACATCATAAGAAATTGGCTGTTCTAATCCTGTAATTTCCACATGAAACCTATCATCTCCATAAAAAGTAGAAAGTCCCGCAGGTTGGAAAATAATGCAACCACTTTGCCCATATCCATCGTTGTTTACAAATAGTCTTCCATCCGAATGTTTTGTTGAAAACTTCCATTGTTTTTGATCTCGTTCTCTTGTCAATGTCACTTGTATTTTCTCTGCATCTACGCTACTTCCGTAAGAATAACTCCATGGATATACGGATACATAATTATCCCCCTCGTCACTATTCATCGGTGGTAAATATGGTAATCCTGCTGATTCTTCCACTTGTGTTAAATCATTCAAATATTCAATTGGCATTGTCTGTGCTGGCCAAGCAACTCCTGTTTGATTTCCACTACCACTTCCATCAAAGGCATACATACCGCTGTAGCCATTTACATATCCAAAACCAGTCTTTCCAAGCGATGGATTTAAAATCCAACGTCTATGGCCCACTCGATCCACATTGCTATCATCTTCATCACTAAGCCATCCAAACACGGCATCTGAAATGGTTTCATATCCTAGTGCTAAATTGCTGCTTCTACATCCCTGTGCACCTAATTGATACATGGACTCATCCATTCCAGTTGGCTTTGTTGGATAATGTGTCATCTCATCATTAATTGCATTCACATAAGCTCCTGCTTGAACCATTTGATTGTAACTTTCATCCAGTGTTACATTAGCATCAAGGCCTGCAATATAACGTGCCAAATTTAGTGCATTTAGCCCTGCCTTCTTATGCTCTTCTGAGATTTCTCCTGACTGTGTATAAGGCTTTTTCATAGACGCCTTCTTTTCCATCAGTTTATTAGACTTCATCACATAAGGATGTTCTTTGGCGAACTGTCGAATTTCTTCTTCAGTTCGATACATCACATGAACTCCTGTACTACTCTGTTCACTTTCCTCCTCTATCTCTGTTTTTTTCACTTGTCCAGCAAATGCCGTTATAGAAGAGGTAACAGAGAAACTACCGAGAATCATACTGCCTACCAATAAATAGGAAACTATTTTTTTCATATGCTTTACTCCTTTCTTCTTTTTTTCTTGCTTATGTTCCGTTTCTTCTTATCTGTTTTTATTATATCACACTTCTTTTTTACCGTCATTTTAATTCTCGGCATATTACTCTCTTAACCTTCCTTTGGCTATACACCATTTTCTCATTTTCCACAATATTTTGCTTGTTTTATGGAGAGGATAAAGTTACACCATACGATACAGACATTTTACTTTCTGACTTCCTATAATATGTTCTCGTATTTTCTTATACTTCTTCAAAGAAAGCCCTTGTATTTTCTTTGCTTTTCTACTATGATACTTAATAAGCATATTTTTAGCATTATATGACTGAAAAAATAAAAGCGCAGCTTGCGCAATTGGAGGTACTATGGATATCGTAACAATTAGAGACCTTTATAGAAAACGTGAAGACTATATTGGTAAAACTATTACAGCTTGCGGTTGGGTTCGTAGCAACCGTGACTCAAAGACATTTGGTTTCATCGTTATTAGCGATGGTACTTTTTTTGAAACTTTACAGGTTGTATACAGTGCAGAAAAACTTTCTAACTTTGCTGAAATTACAAAATTAAACGTTGGTTCTGCTCTTATTGTAAAAGGACAGCTTGTTGCAACTCCAAATGCAAAACAACCTTTTGAAATTCAAGCGGAAGAAATCACAATTGAAGGTGCTTCTAGTAGTGACTATCCTCTTCAAAAGAAACGTCACTCTATGGAATATTTAAGAACGATTTCCCATCTTCGTCCAAGAACTAATACTTATCAAGCGGTATTCCGTGTTCGTTCTTTAATCGCTTATGCCATCCACAAATTCTTCCAAGAAAGAGATTTTGTTTATGTGCATACACCATTAATTACTGGTAGCGACGCAGAAGGTGCTGGAGAAATGTTCCAAGTAACAACACTTGATCTCAACAACGTTCCAAAAAATGAAGATGGCACTGTTGATTTCAAACAGGATTTCTTCAACAAACCAACGAACTTAACAGTAAGTGGTCAGTTAAACGGAGAAACATTTGCACAAGCATTCCGAAATATTTATACTTTTGGACCAACATTCCGTGCTGAAAATTCCAATACAACAAGACATGCTGCTGAATTCTGGATGATCGAACCTGAAATCGCATTTGCAGATTTAGAAGATGATATGATCCTTGCAGAAAATATGTTAAAGTATGTCATTAACTATGTATTAGAACACGCACCAGAAGAAATGAACTTCTTTAACCAATTTATTGATAAAGGACTTCTCGATCGTTTACACCATGTAGCAACTTCTGACTTCGCTCGTGTTTCTTATACAGAAGCTGTTGAAATTTTAGAGAAAAACAATGATAAATTTGAATATAAAGTATCTTGGGGTACGGATTTACAGACAGAGCATGAACGTTATTTAACAGAAGAAATTTACAAAAAACCTGTCTTTGTAACCGACTATCCAAAAGATATCAAAGCATTTTATATGAAATTAAACGATGATAATAAAACCGTTGCTGCCATGGATTTATTAGTTCCTGGTATCGGTGAAATCATCGGCGGAAGCCAGCGTGAAGATAACTATGATAAATTAATGGAACGCATGAATGAATTAGGATTAAAACCAGAAGATTATGACTTCTACCTTGATTTAAGAAAATATGGTTCTACAAGACATGCAGGATTCGGACTTGGATTTGAACGTTGTGTTATGTACTTAACAGGAATGGGCAATATCCGTGACGTAATTCCTTTCCCAAGAACTGTAAATAACTGCGAACTATAATCATAAGAAAAAGGGCTATTGCAAAACAGTAAACAACTGATTTTGCAATAGCCCTTTTCTCTTTCTCTTGTATTATTCTAACTTTTGTTATTCTGATTTTATTTTTGGTTTATTTTTTCTTCTCTTTCTTGAAGTTCAATTAACTCTTGGAATTGTTGTAACGGCATCGGTTTATAATAATAATATCCCTGTACCCACTTACATTTTGTTGTCTTTAAAAAGTCAATGTATTCTTGGTCTTCTACTCCTTCTGCTAATACAGATATCCCAAAAGTATCAACGACATCGATGAGACCACGAATCGCATCTTTTCTTTGTTCTGTAATCGTATCTTTAAAGAAAATCCGATCCAGTTTAACAATATCTACATTTTTTTCAAACAATACAGAAAAAGACATATTTCCTGCCCCAAAATCATCAATGGAACAACGAAATCCTGCTTCTTTAAAGTCTCTCATCGTCTCTTCCACATGGCTTCCCACATGAAATTGGAGATCTTCTAAAAATTCAAACTCTACATATTCTTTTGGAATAGCAAATTCTTCTAATATAGTTAAGTAGTCTTCTTTAAAATCTACATCTTTGATTGTAATATTAGGGATATTAAAACTCATAGGAACTCGTACTTCCCCATTTTCCAATCCCTCTTTTAAATAACGGCACACTTTTTTAAAATTTGTTAAATCTACTGTATAAATTTCACCATACTCATTTAAAACGGAAAAACATTCTGCTAAGGATACATCTTCTCTTCCAAACCATCGAAGAAGAATTTCACCTCCAACAATCTTTTCTGTATGTAAATCTACTTTTGGCTGTGCATAAATAACAAACTCCTCATTCATCCTCGCCTTTGTCAATCGTTCCATCAACTGTTGACGATAGAGATATTTCTCATATTTTTCTTCTGTAAATACTTCAAAACTATAACTTCTCTTCTTAAGTTCTGGGCATATCTTTCTCATAAGCCCTGCTTTTATTAGCATTTCATCATAACTTCCTTTTATATCTTTTCCCAATATAATTCCAAAAGAAGTAAAAATTGTTTCATGAATACTCTCTATTTTATTATAAAAAAGATCATCCGTTAAATCTACAAGAAATTCATTACAAACAAGTGAATCCCCACTCATTCCCTCTCTTTCGGGACATTCAATAAAAAAATGAAAGGTGTCCCCAAAACTTCTTTCAACATACCCTTTTCCTTCTAGAAATTTTTTAAGAATCGAATAAATCTGATCTAAGATTCCATTTCCGTGTTCTACTCCGAATCTAGCATTATAGTATTGGAAGTTTTTTATATTCATTTCCACAAAAGCCATATTACTCTTTTGTTCTTCTGTAAAACTTGAAAAAACTTCTCGCAATGTCATATCCCTTCGTGACATCGTATTCATATAAATGTATTCCCTCTCTTTCCTAATAAATAATACAAACTCCTCTAATATCATTCTGACCTTATTCTATCACGATCCTCTATGAGAAATCACCAAACAATTGTATAGTTAAAAATCTAATGCGTCAATACATTCGAAAGCCTCACCGAAAGGTTCTTCTTTAAATACCATTCTTTCTTTTGTAGTTGGATGAGTAAATGCAATTCTTGAAGAAAATAATCCAATTTGTCGATACACTCTTTTTGTCTTTTGAAATTTTTTATTATATTTCGTATCTCCCCAAATCCCAGCTCCACGACTTGCCATTTGTACTCGGATCTGGTGATGTCTTCCTGTTACTAACTCAATTAATACATAAGTTAATAACCCTTCCTCCGTCTCTAATACATCCAATACTTCATAACGAAGTTCTGCTTTTTTTGCACCTTTTGTTCCTTTTGGTACAACCTTTGAAATATTTGTCTTGCCATCTTTTACAAGATAGTCGATCATGACTCCTTCTTCTTCCTTTAACTCTCCTGTTAAAATCGCTTGATAGTCTTTTTCCATCAATCCATCTTGTACTTGATCGCTTAAGTTAGCAGCTGCCTTTTGATTTCTAGCAAATACCATAACCCCTCCAACAGGGCGATCCAAACGATGTACGATGGCGACATATGGTTCTTCTGTCATCTCTTCTTTCTCATAGAGATAATTTTTTAGATAATTCACCATATCCATATCCCTTGTCTTATCGCTTTGTGATGGCATTCCCTGTGGCTTCACACAAACAATAATATCACTGTCTTCATATAAAATTTTTACCTTTTGTGTTAACATATTTTTACTCCTCTAAATTTTAAATCGGTATCCAACGCCCCAAATCGTCTCAATATACTGTGGTTTTGCTGTATTAAATTCAATTTTTTCACGAATCTTTTTAATATGAACCGTTACGGTTGCAATATCCCCAATGGAATCCATATCCCAAATTTCTTTAAATAACTCTTCTTTTGTAAAGACGTGGTTTGGATTACTAGCTAAAAATGTCAAAAGATCAAATTCCTTTGTTGTAAATGCTTTTTCTTCATCGTTTATATATACTCTACGCGCAGTTTTATCAATTTTTAATCCACGAATTTCAATGATATCATTTTCAACAGCTGCACTTCCAATTAATCTTTCATAACGAGCAATATGGGCTTTTACTCTAGCAACCAGCTCACTTGGGCTAAATGGTTTTGTAATATAATCATCGGCTCCCAATCCCAATCCGCGTATTTTATCAATATCTTCTTTCTTTGCAGAAACCATGAGAATCGGAATATTTTTCACTTCTCGGATTCTTTTACAAATCTCAAATCCATCAAGTCCTGGAAGCATGAGATCTAAAATAATCATATTAAACTCTTCAGAAAGCGCTCTCTCTAACCCAGTTTGCCCATTATTTTCAATGGCAACTTCAAAAGAACTCAGTTCTAAATAATCTTTTTCAAGTTCCGCAATGCTTTCTTCATCCTCAATAATTAATATTTTATTCATGATTAAAATCCTCCTTATACTTTCTTACTGTGAAATAAATGGTTGTTCCAGAACCTGGACGACTCGTTGCCCATATTTTGCCACCATGTTCATCAATTACTTTTTTTGCAATGGAAAGACCTAATCCGCTTCCACCTTTTGATGAGTTTCTAGAAGCATCTGCTCGATAGAGACGATTAAAGATATATGGTAAATCATTTTCAGATATTCCTTCTCCATTGTCTTCAATCTCTACTTGGACAACTTCTTCCTCTTCTTTTAGTCTAATATTGACACAACCTTTTTCTTTATCGTTATATTTCATAGCATTGATGACAATATTATTAATGACTCGTTTAATCTGCTCCGCATCAGCAACTACAAGGGTATGTGGCTTACAATAATTAATATAAGTCAATACAATTCCTTTTTCCTCCATATCAACGCTTAACTCTTCTACACAATCAGCAAAATACGCATCGATATCAATTTTCGTAAAGTTATAAGGAATGACATTGCAATCAATTTTCGAATATACCGATAGCTCATTGATTAAGACGTTCATATCATTGGCTTTATTATAAATGGTCTTAATATAGCGTTCCATCTTTTCTGGAGAATCCGCAACTCCATCCATAATTCCCTCCACATATCCTTTAATAGCAGTAATTGGAGTTTTCAAATCATGACTAATATTGCTAATCAGTTCTCGATTTTCTTCTTCATAATGTAAGCGATATTCGATTGACTCTTTTAATTTCCGTCTCATCTCATTAAAAGAATCACAAAGTTCTCCGATCTCATCTTGATTAATCACTTCAACATCCACATCTAAATTTCCTTCTTTAATTCGATCGGTTCCCTCTTTTAACAAGCGGATTGGTCGAATAAACTCGGTATACATAAAAGCAGAAATTAAAGAACTTGAAAAAATAAGAATCCCTATAATTGCAAGTAAAACTTGAATAATAATATTTTTAAAGTTTGGAGCGATTTTCTCTAAACAAGACATAATAAAAAAACTTCCGCGTTTTCCATCTGATGTTTTAAAATCCCCTTGTTTAATCATAAAGTTTTCTGGCTTACTAATAAAAAGTCCTCCATTGCTGTGCATATAATCACTTCCATACTTTGGAAGATATTGTTCTACTTCTTTATGATCTTCCTTCGTTCCTCGATAAACAATGTCGTTTTCTTCCCGAATAATTAAATAAGAAAAGCGACCTTTTAACTCTTTATTTATCGAGTTTAAATACGACTCATCCCGCAACTTATCCGGATCTGTTTTTACCACATTCTCCAATTTTTGAAACACTTCATCTGTTAACTTATCAACTGCTTTCGTAGGATTCGCAACATAAGACAATCCATTGACATTTCCATTTACGGTTGTACTCACATAGAAATTACTTATTATTACAGTTGAAATCATCATAAGAAATAATGGTAAAATAATAGCAGGCAAAAAGAGTAATTTCACTTTATTTACGATTTTCATCCTGTTCACCGCCTTTCCTACTATTTTTATCATATCATAGTTTTCCAGTAGCTGCGAAAAATATTTGTGAAATTTATGAATATTTAATAATTATGCAAAAAAGACTACTATAAAGCTTTCCTCTATAGTAGTCTTCTCTCCTCTTATCGTTATGCTAAATATTTTTTTAAATCGTCTACTTTGTTTAATTCTTCCCATGGAAGATTTAAATCTGTTCTTCCAAAATGTCCATAAGCTGCTGTTTGTTTATAGATTGGTCTTCTTAAATCTAACATTTTGATGATACCAGCTGGACGAAGATCAAAGTTTTCACGAACGATTTCCACTAATTTGTTATCAGATACTTTTCCTGTTCCAAATGTGTCAATCATAATAGATGTTGGCTGAGCAACACCGATTGCGTAAGATAACTGGATTTCACATTTATCAGCAAGTCCTGATGCTACAATATTTTTTGCCACATATCTTGCAGCGTATGCAGCAGAACGGTCTACTTTTGTGCAGTCTTTTCCTGAGAAAGCTCCACCGCCGTGACGAGCATATCCACCATATGTGTCTACGATAATTTTACGTCCTGTTAAGCCACTATCCCCATGAGGTCCACCGATTACAAATCGTCCTGTTGGATTGATAAAGAATTTTGTATTATCATCAATCATATTTGCTGGAAGCACTGCATCGAATACATATTTTTTAATGTCTTCATGAATCTGCTCTTGGGAAACTTTTTCATCATGTTGTGTTGATAATACAACAGCATCGATTCTGGAAGGTTTTCCATTTTCATCATATTCTACTGTTACTTGGCTTTTTCCATCTGGTCTTAAATAAGAGAGTGTACCATCTTTTCTTACTTTTGTAAGCTGTCTTGTTAATTTATGAGCTAAAGAAATCGGATATGGCATATATTCTTCTGTTTCGTTTGTAGCAAAACCGAACATCATACCTTGGTCACCAGCTCCAATTGCTTCTAACTCTTCATCAGACATTTTATTTTCTCTTGCTTCTAACGCTTTATCAACACCCATAGCGATATCGCTTGACTGTTCATCAAGAGCTACCATAACACCACAAGTATCAGCATCAAAGCCATATTTTGCACGATCGTATCCAATTTCTCTTACTGTATCACGAACAACTTTTTGAATGTCCACATAAGCATTTGTTGTGATTTCACCCATAACCATAACTAATCCTGTTGTACAAGCTGTTTCACATGCAACACGGCTCATTGGATCTTGTCTCATTAATTCATCAAGAATGGCATCAGAAATCGCATCACAGATCTTATCAGGATGTCCTTCTGTTACAGATTCAGATGTAAATAGTAATTTTTCCATTTTAATCTCCTTTTCTTTGTACTGATACCTCTCTTTAAGAGTTATTTAAAATATACGATACAAAATGTGAATAACACACTTTGCTGCACACGAGCAGTTTGCGAAGCAAAATTATCGTCTTTGCATACAATGAGAAACTTGCTTCGCGGGTTTCTCATGTTCGTGGGCGGCGTCAAATAGAAATGCAAGCATTTCTGCTTGACTTATGCCTTTCACGCAAACTGCGCATTGTTCGCACGTAGTGCTTTTTTATTTCATAGGAAATGACACTTTTACAAATTAATGTAACAAGGTATTTCCTATGAAATAAAAAAAGTCCGAAATAATCGGACTTGAATACTTTCTATCACTCAAATCCTCTTATTGCTCGATTCATTATCGCTCAGGTAGGCACCTTCCGACAAAACGGGGTTGCCATGACTTCATAGGCCCTTATGCCTCCATCATTCTGAATAAGAGAAGTATCTTTTCATTGATATAATAACGCTAATACTATACTACAAATAGATTTATTCGTCAACCTATTTTTTTAAAGCTGTCAAAAAACATCGTTTTATGACAGCTTTTTTAACACTTTATTTTCTAATGTAATCTTTGATGTGCTACATCCGAAGTTACCGAACGAACAATCTCTAACTCCAAAATCTCATGGTTTCTGAATTTGGATACTCGAATTGCTACCCCATTAAAAAACACACAAGTTCCTTTCGTAATGGTTCTCACATCTTCTTCATAATTTTCCATAAATACATCAAGTAAAGTTGCATTATCATCTCCATACGGAATATGCACTGCACAGGAATGATTAACATTTTTTACTTTTGCTTTTGGAAAAAATACAGTTTTTTCAACTTCATCATAATCACGGAACCAATAACGTCTTACACAGAATAAAATTGCAATACTTATAATGCAAATTAAATTTTCTACCATAGAAGTATGTTCCCCGATCATATGACGAGCTACTGCAAAAATCAACACTTCAACAACGGTACTTGCCTTATGCTTACAAAGCAATTTGACAAACTCAATTCCAACTGCTACGGTTAACGCATCTTCTATGAAGTGTGTCATTCCTTCAATTTTAGAAGGAAGCAACAAGCTATCCCATAGCTCTTTAATTAAGTAAAGAACGGCAAATCCAATGGAAATCGCAACTAAAATTGCTACTCCCATTTCCATATATTCCACTACATGGTATGTTTTGTCATTGATTTTATTTCTCATGCATCAACCTACTTTCAATTTAAACTTTTGAATTTCTCTGTCTGTGGACACCTTCTCGATCTTGCCACCAAGTGCTCTTAATTTGCCTTCAAAATCCTCATATCCTCTTTGAATGTATTTAATGTCTTCTACAATAGTAAATCCATCTGCGGAAAGCCCTGCCATAACAAGCCCTGCTCCTGCACGAAGATCTGGTGCCTGTACAACGGCTCCTGTAAACTTGTCAACCCCTTCAATAATCGCGGTATTTCCTTCTACTTTTATTTTTGCTCCCATTCTAGATAATTCATCTACATAACGAAAACGGTTCTCAAAAATACTTTCTGTAATAACGCTTGTTCCTTCTGAAAGAGCTAATGTAATTGCCATCTGAGGCTGCATATCCGTTGGGAATCCTGGATATGGAAGTGTTTTAATATTTGTATGACTGAGTCTCTTATCTGTACTAACACGAACAGCGTCGTCGAATTCTTCCACATTCGCTCCAATTTCAATTAATTTGGCTGAAATCGCTTCTAAATGTTTTGGAATTACATTTTTAATAAGGATATCTCCCTTTGTAATAACAGCAGCTGTCATAAAAGTTCCTGCTTCGATCTGATCAGGAATAATAGAATATTCTGTACTGCTAAGACAAGAAACTCCTTTAATACGAATGACGTCAGTACCTGCCCCTTTAATATTAGCCCCCATACTGTTTAAGAAGTTCGCTACATCAACAATATGTGGCTCTTTTGCAGCATTTTCAAGTACTGTGCTTCCTTCTGCAAGAGCAGCTGCCATCATAACATTAATGGTAGCACCAACACTCACTACGTCAAAATAAATATGAGCGCCAACTAATTTGTCCGCCTTTGCACTGATCATTCCATGAGAGATCTCAACTTCTGCGCCAAGCGCCTTAAATCCTTTAATATGCTGATCAATCGGACGACTTCCAATATCACATCCCCCTGGAAGTGCTACTTGTGCCTTGTGATACTTTCCAAGAAGTGCTCCAAGTAAATAATAAGAGGCTCTAATTTTACGGATGTATTCATAATCAATAATCATATCCCCTTGGGCATGAATACCCTTTCCGCTAATTTCTACTTCATGAGCTCCTGTTCTTACAACAGTTCCCCCAATTCCTTCAATCGCTTGAAGTAATACATTTGTATCATTAACATCTGGCATATTTTCAATTGCACATACTCCATCTGTCATAACGGCTGCTGCTAATATTCCAAGAGCTGCATTTTTCGCACCTCCGATTGTTACTTCTCCTACTAACGGTGTTCCACCTTTGATTACATATTGTTCCATTTTGCACCTCTGCTATCTCTATACTTAAAATTATGCTAATCTTATGTTTTTGTTCCTCTTGTATACTCTTAAAATAATGAGAAACACGTTTCACGAGTTTCTCATGTTTATGCGAAAACCGCATTATCACGATACATTATATCATACTTTACTCATTTGTAAATTATTTCTTTATGTAAAAAATATCCAAATTTAATATTTCATTTATGAATGAATCAATCAAGAATTTTCCATATAATAGGAAGAAAAACTTTCAAACTTCATACGAAACATTACGTTTTTTTTACATATTCTTTAATTTTTTTTACAGTTAATCGTAAAAAAATATCCTTACAAAAAACATCTTAACAAAGAGAACTACATTTGCCAAAGACTTATGATGGAAAAGGGGATGTTGAAAAACAGAAACTCTTAGTTTCTCTTCCAACAACCCCTTTTTATTCGAGTTTTTTCATTCTTATAAATAATCGAGTGGATCTTTTACAACTCCATTGATTCGTAATTCAAAGTGAAGATGTGGTCCTGTACTTCTTCCCGTATTTCCACTATATCCAATCGTCTCTCCTTGAGATACTGATTGTCCAACGGAAACACTTACACTATTCATATGTCCATAACGAGTAATGACTCCATCTCCATGGGATATGGTTACACAATTACCATAACCATTGATCCATCCCGCTTGAATTACTGTGCCTTCTCTTGATGCCATAACAGTTGTTCCAATCGGACAAGCCCAATCGACACCTTCATGCATTCTTCCCCATCTTGCTCCTACTCTTGAAGTTAGGGTTCCACCATTAATTGGCTTTATATAAGTTGGACGTACCTTCGTTCCTTGTACTACCTTTTTGGGTACTGCTTTTTTAATCACTTCAGTATCCGTTACTTTAGATCGATAGGCTTGTCCATTTTTATAGCTTACAAGGCTAGTTACCTGCTTTACTCCAGCTTTTCCTTTCTGAACAACTTTTGATTCCCCTTCATACATAGAAGAATCTTTTACATAAACAGTATCGGCATAATACTTTTTCTTTGTCAACTCTTCTTTTTGAACAATAATAGAAAGTTCTGGAGTTGGCACAGAGATCACAACTTCATCTCCTGGCATAATGGAATCAGTATCCTTAATTTGTGTGTTTAGCTTCATAAACTCTTTCACTGTCATTCCATTTTCATTGGCAATCCCAGAGATGGTATCTCCTTTTTTTACTTGATATGTTTCATCTTGATCTTTTTCTTTCGTAATATCCAAGACAGCCTCTTTTACTTGTGTTAATTCTTCACTTTTTACATAAACAGGCTCTACTTCAATTTCCTCTGCAAAAGCCACCTTCACAACTTCATTTTGACTTTTTTTACTCTTTTTGTTTGTCTGTGATTGTTCGGTTTGATCCGTTACCGTTCTTGCAGCTGCTACTACGTGTTGATTTTTATCACTCTTCGTCACCATATTCACTTCTGGCACAAGAGTTCCTTTTTTCTCATCGGTAACAAGAGCGATTTGCACATCAGAAGTTTTACTATACTTTTCTTGCGTCTTTTGAAGGACTTCTTTTACTTCTTTTTTACTCTTTAAAATCACTTCATAATCGTCAATCTTTAACGCATACGATAACTGTGCCTGCTCTTCTTTTAACGATTCTAATGTTTCTTCCATTGCCTTTTTTAATTCTGCTTTGGAGCTTGCTCTCTTTCCTTTCCCTTTTTCCATGGAAAGATTTACGTCCCATTGAATCGTATTTCCATTTTCCTCATTGACACTTGCCTTTACTTCTTCTAAAAGCTCTGTTGCCAATTGTTCATCTTTTGTATATCCAATAACAATTCCGTCTAGTTTTATCTCTCGTAAATTACTCCTATAAATTGTAATGCCTATTATCGTGGCAAAAACAATTGCAATGACTCCACATAGAAGCCATACGCCATATTTTTTTACAAGATTCGATTTCATTTTGTCCTCCTATCAAGGACTTTTTTCACCTTCTTGGTAAAAGTCCTGAAACATTTGTAACATTTTTGTAACATTTAGAACATTCACATTTTACCAAGGTTTTATGTAAAAGTAAAGGGCTTTTTTTATTCTTCCTCTTTTTCCCTTTTTCTATTCTCAAAATAGACAAAATCGTCAATTGCATCTAAAATATCCGCAAACACTTCTCTAGGAGCTTCATCAATGTATCGCTTTAACACGTCATCTTTTCTTCCACCTTTATATCGTCCGTAAAAAATATCAAATAGATTGTGTCCGCGAACATAAATCTTAATTTCTTCCATATGTTCTTTTAAGTCCTGTCGATTTCGGATTCGGATCCCCGTAGTTTTTAACATTCGCTTCGTACTTCCTAACCGATATAAATAGTCTTTATATTTTGTATAGAGAATCTTATAAAATTCTTCTTCATTTTTTAAAAGCCCTATTTTTACCATTGTTTTTGGATCTAAAAAATAATTTTCAAAAGAATAATATTTTAAAATTAATACGTTTTTTGGTTGAACTCGTGGCAAGTTATTTTGATCTTGAGACTCTCTTTCTTTATAATAATTGCAAAGTTGACGTTTTAACATCTTTGGATCTTTGCCATCGCTATCTCGAATCATAAGAAACTGATCTTTTAAATATAACTTATTAATGTACTTTAAGTTGGCATAGGTTTTAATATTGGTACAACTATTGACTGGAATAATCGAAATTCTTTGTAATTTTCCATCCTCATCATACATTTCAGAATAGTATTTCTCAAGCAACATCGGTAATCTCGAACTATCCTGCTTTCCTTCTACGATAAATACGAAATTTACATTCATTAAATCGTTTGCAGAATACCCTAAATCGTTTAAAATTTCATCCACATCCGTGTCTTCATTAACAACGGTTTCATAATGTTCATCTAACAACACTTGTTTAATCTGCTTCCCAGCAAAATTAAAAATCATATTTGGTGAATGGGTGGAGAAAATCACCTGATTTTTTTTCGATAGCTGATATAAAATTTCACTGGCAGTTTTTTGTAATTGTGGATGAAGAAACATCTCAGGATCTTCTATCATAATAATACAAGGAACGGTATGATCTTTTTCTTCTATATAAGTTTTCAATAACGAAAGAATATAGATACTCTTTAAACCAGCTCCTAATGTAGAAATCGAGCCATAGACATCTCTTTCTTTATGGTGAACTAACGTCTCTACCTTTAACATTTCATCGATATCCAACTTAATATTATATTGAATCTCCTGATTCGCCCCACCATTTTTTTGGAAATTAGCATTTAATTTATCGGCAAATTGATTTAAATTCAATTGATATAACTTATACTCTAACAGACGAGTCGTTTCATGAATCGTGAGATCCTGTGGCGTCTTTTCTTCAATTTTACCAACACAAGCAAAACAATGATTGCAATGTTTTGTTTTATCAAACATGCAGATTTCATCTCTTAAATCGACGAGTGCTTCATTTCCTTGAAATTCTAAAATATCTTCTTGAATAGATTGAATGTTTCTCTGTTGATCGATAAAATAAACTTTTGGAAAAACAACTCTTAAATTAGGATTATTTTTTCGAATGCCATCTCCAAACTCTTCTTTCCCATCATAAGTTCTTGTATAAAAGAACGTTACATTTCCTCCAATAAGTACTTCTTCCTCATCTTCCACCGTTTCAAATGGCTGAAAAGATGGCAACTTTTTCTTAAAATCTTCATACCAAAGCTCTTTTTTATGATAACGGCTTACCATTCCTTTTTCTCGAAATTCTTCTAGATCTTCCGTACTCAATGTAATCGTTCCATAAATATGGATGGAGCGATAAGGCTCATTATAATCTTCTTGTTTTATTTTATAACTTCCTTCTAACGCCATAATGGCGTCTAAAACCACCGTTTTTCCTGTATTATTTCTCCCTACCAAAATCAATGCTTGATCGATTTCTTTCATCTCTAATTTATGAATGGATTTAAAGTTTTCAATTGTTAAAGAACTAATTTTCATAGTACGCACCCCCATGTACGCTTCCCCTTTTTCTTTTTTATTATGATATGCTTACCGCTTCCTTTTTATTTGTGCGGAAATCATAAGGTAAGCAGAAATACAAGCATTTCTATTATCATTTATCATTTGGGGAATTCTTTTTTACCTTGTCTTATTGTTCCATTTTTCTCTACCTAGTTTACTGACTTTTAGGATAAGCCTTTCTTTTTCTCTTTTCTACGTCTCTTTTTTTGATACTTTCCTTTCTCCTTTTCTCCCTGCTTTCTTTTTCTTGGCTTTTCTTTTCCTTCCTTTTCTATGACTTGTTTTTTTAATGGTTTCTTTTGGGATTCTTTTTCGGATTTTTTCTTTTGTACGGAATATCCAAACTTCCCAAGTTTTTCACCTAATTCAAAATATTCTCCATGAGAATACGCAACAAGTCCAATATCATTTAAATGGAATTTTCCTTTTTCATCCATATAAGAATCTTCTACCGTCACACCTACGACTTCTGCTAAAAACAAGTGATGGCTTCCTAATTCTTTGATTTCGACTACCTTACATTCAATATTTACTGGACTTTCTGCAATACCAACCGCCTTTATTTTTTGAGAAGGCTGTGGTGTCAACTTCATTTCCGCAAATTTATCCACATCTCTTCCAGAACGAACGCCACAATAATCGGTGGCATACGTCAATTCTTTTGTCGTAAGATTCACAACAAATTCTTTTGTTTCCTTAATAATATCATAGGAATATCGCTCTGGACGAACAGAAATTGAAAGCATAGCAGGATTTGTACAAACCGTTCCCGCCCATGCAACGGTAATAATATTTGGTTTTTCTCCTTCTCGATTACAGCTTACCATAACCGCTGGTACTGGGTAGAGCATATTTCCTGCTTTCCAAAATTGTTTTGCCATACTATATCCTTTCTTACTCTTACTAAATTTTTTATCCGATCCAAAAATCCGCCATTTGAGTGATTGAAGTCTATTTTTTCTTCTCCTTCCTCGCTCTAAATGGCGGATTTTCTATCTACATATTATAATGCTTTTTTTACTGCTGCTGCAAATTCATTTAACTCTTCTTTTGTAGCAGTTCCCGGTTCCCAAGATACTTGTACGCTATCCCCTTCGTATCTTGGAATTAAATGCATATGAAAATGGAATACTGTTTGTCCTGCAATTTCACCATTGTTTTGTACAATATTCATTCCATCACAACCAGTTGCCTGTTTTAATGCTCTTGCAACTGCTGCTGCTAATGAAAAAAGTTTTCCCGCTGTGTCCGCATCCATATCAAAAATGTTATCAAAATGTTCTTTTGGTAAAATCAATGTATGACCTTTTGACGCTGGAGATACATCAAGAATTACTTTAAAATCACTATTCTCATAAATCGTTGCAGATGGAATAATTCCATTGGCAATCTTACAAAAAATACAATCCTCTTTCATCGTCTCTATTCCTCCTGTTAATCATAAGAGTCATCATTTCCTATCGCTCTATTTTATCATGAAATACTATAGGATAATAAGAAATACGTCATAAGAGTTACCACCTCTATTGTCAAAATAATGGCAGAACTCTCGTTCTAATGATTTCTTTTATTGTAGCTCAATTTTTCACAATTGGCAAGAAGAACTATTATTCTGTCTTCGTTCGCGTCCCTTCCTATGCCCAATTTTCTAACAGTATTCCTTCTCTTTCTCCGATTCATCATACTCAAATACAAGCATAGAAAATGGTGGTAAATCCAATATAAAATAGCAAACTTCTTCTTGTTGATAATAAGAATTTATTTTTTCTTTCTTGGCTATTTTTATCATTTCTTTCTCATTTTCACTTGTTCCAACACCGCCATAAGAAACCGAGTCACTATGAAATACTAACCGATATTCGCCATCGTTTGGCACGGTAAGCAAGTATCCTCGACTCATTTCTTGTCGGTGGTGAAAGAGAAATAATAAATTGCCCTTTCCTTTCGATGATCTTCGAACAAACGAAAAAATTCCATATGTTGGATCTTTATGAAACCATGTAACGTTTCCTTCGTTTCCATACCAATCTCTCAGCACTTCTTTTTCTTTATAAAAAGCGATTAAATTCTTTATATACATTCGAAAACTTCTATGGATATCCTCTTCTAATAGCTGCCAATCCATTCCTTTTTCTATATCACAAGGATGCCAATGAACAAAATCTTCTCCCATAGAGAGGATTTTCCCAACAGATGGATACGCAAAGAAATAGCCATAGAGCATACGAAGACTGGCAAAGCGATTAAAATATTCTCCTGCCATCTCTTGTATCAACGTCCCATTCCAAAGAGTATTTTCTCCTCTTGCTACCCTCAATATGTTCTTATGATAACGATCATAACTGACGAAGCGTTCCATCTTCCAAAAATCATAAGGATTACAGTTAGGATATTTCTTACTATAAGTTAAATATTGTTCTAACCACTCAGAACTCAGCTGTCCATCAAATCCTAAACCACCTTGACTAGCCTTTTCCGTTATCCCAATCCAATGAGAATTATCTTCTGTATACAAAAGCACTTGTGGGGCATATTGTTTTAATAAAGAATTGCATAATTGAAGAAAAGAAATTGCCTCTAAGTTTTCTGTACCACCCCAAGGATTTGGCAACCATTCCTTCCCAATCTTTCCATAGTCTTGATAGAGCATCGATGCCACAGATGGTATAAAAAATCCATCCACTTGAAACTGCTTGATCCAATAAAAAGCGCTGGATAACAAAAACGACTGGACTTCTCCTTTTCCATAGTGGAATAAAAGACCTTTTTCTTGTGCTTGTACTGCTAACAGTGGGTTTTCATATTCATAAACAGCCTCTCCATCCATTGCCTTTAATCCATAGTCTGCCGTGCCAAAAGAAGCAATACACCACTCTAAAATTACTTTAAGGCCTTTTTTATGAAGATAGTCGATCATATATTGAAAATCTTCTCTCGTCCCATGTCTTCTAGATGGTGCAAAATAATGTGTCACATCCGTTCCTAGTGATTCCTCTGTTTCATATTCTAAAATTCCTTTTAATTGAATATGAGTATATCCCATTAAAAGAGCATCTTTTGCTAATTCCTTTGCCAATTGCCGATAGGATAGCAATCGATTTCCTCTTTTTCCTCTCTTTTTGTATGCCACTGGATAAACTTCATAAATAACAATAGGCTCTTTTGTTTCATCATCCTGTTTCCCTTTTTTGTTCTCTACTTCTCTTTCGCTTTCCTCTATAATTAATGATAAATGCGGATTTTTTTTGTGCTGTCCAAAACTATAAGGATCCGACTTACGAAAAATCTCTCCTCGTTCTGTTTTGATTTCGTATTCATATGCCATTCCAACTTTTGCCTCTGGGATAAATAGTTCAAAAATTCCACCTTCATCAATTCGCTCCATAGGATGCATAAGGGAATCAAACTCATTCCAATCCCCAAGAACACTGACTCTTCTTGCATTCGGCGCATAAAACGCAAAGAAAATCCCTTCTACTCCTTCTATCTCTTTTTTATGGGCTCCTAGAATCTGATACATAAAACAATTCGTTCCATTTTCAAAAGAAATTCTATCTTCTAAAGAAATTGGATTTAAAAAACGATATGGGTCTTCATAAGCAATCACTTCCGTTTCTTTTTCCATTTCTAAATAATAAGAAGTGTAGTTTTCCTTTGGTAACTGCAAAAGAAAAAGTCCCCTTTCCTCTATTCGTTCCATAGAGTATCGCTCCTTTTTCTCCCCATTTCTTATCACGGTCCACATCTTATCAGCCTTAGGATTCCAGCTACAAATATAAGAATTCCCTCCCCATGTATGGTAACCTAATAGTTCTTTTGGTCTTTCACAATCTCCATAGAGAATGGCATTTATGCTCTTTTGTTCTAATATCATTTTTTTGCTATCCATTGCCTCTACCTTTCTCATTCCATTTCCTTTTCTACTTCTTTTTTCTTTCTATTTTCTATTCATAGGATTCTCTTATTTTCATTATATCATGAGTATCGTCCTTCCTAAACTACTTTTTCTAGACAGTACAAACAAATGTATTTCCTCTCTCATCTAATATATAAACATCGATATTATGAATGTTTTATATTTTTTTTATTATTTGGACACAGTTTGTTCACATTTTTTGTGTATAGTAATACTCGTAAGAGCTTTTCATATATTGAAATCCTCTCCCCCTCATTTTTTTGTAAAAGAAGAAGCGGCTTTCCCAGCCGCTTCTTCTTTTTTTCCAAAAATTTATTCTTTACATATAAGACAACAAACCATGAATCTTTTACGAAACATAATATTTCACAAAAGCCCCATGGTTTGTTATAATAAATTTCTTATGATAAACTTCTTAAAATTTTCGCTACATCGCCTTCTTGTACGTTGGAATACAAGGTTCCATCAATATAAAAGTTTGGCGCTGTTTTACAGCTCTTTAAACAATTTTGCGTCGTTAAATAAAAATTTCCATCCTTTGATAATCCTTCTGTTTGGATTCCTAATTCTTTTCGGATCGCATTTAAAATTTTCATTCCATCTTTTGCTCCGCAACGAGCTCCTGTACAAGCAATAATACGATGTTTATAATTAGACGCTTTTAAACTTGGATATAACTTAATAATCGTCCCTATCATCGCCTGTTTCACATTAAATTCCGTTGCAATTTTCTCCTGAATATCCATTGGAATACATCCAACTACTTCTTGAATTTCTCGCAATAGTTCCACAAGATTTGCTTGGCCTATTGGATTTTCTTGTTGTTTATAATAATCAAAAATCTCTTTTAATTCTTGTTCCATCCTTTACTCCTTTCCTATGATTTCTCTTCCCTATTCTATCTATTCTTTTTCCTATTTTATTTTCTCTTCCCACTCTTGTTCCTTAAATCCAACAAGAACAAAATCATCTCCAACGAGCAATGGACGCTTTACTAACATTCCATCTGTTGCTAATAATTCATATTGTTCCTCTTCTGTCATATCTTTTAATTTGTCCTTTAATCCTAAACTTTTATAGACATTACCACTTGTGTTAAAAAATCTCTTAAGAGGTAATCCACTGCGTGTATGCCACTCTTTTAATTCTTCTTTCGTTGGATTTTCTTCTTTTATAGCTCTTTCTTCAAAAGAAGCCCCTTTTCCTTCTAACCATTTTTTTGCTTTTTGACAAGTACTACATTTGTTGTAATAAATAAATTTCATTTGTGTTCTCCTTTTCTTATAGTTATTTTTATTGTGTCTTATCTCTCTTTTCTCTGAAGCTTTTTCATTTCTTCAAAAATCGCTCGGTATTCTCCTGCAAAACTGCTTCCTCTTCTCCAAATAAAATTAAAATCATGCATACTTTTAAAATCTTTTAATACCAATTCCCGCAATATGCCTTCTTCTAATTCTTTGGCAACGGCCGCACGATATAAAAATGTAATTCCTAAATTATTGGAAGTCAACTGCTTAATAGTCTCAATATTTCCAACTTCTGCGACATATCGAAAATCTTGAACACTTACATTTTGTTCCGATATGGACTTCTCAAAAATTTCTCTCGTACCCGAGCCTTTTTCTCTTATAATAATTCTTTCAGAAAACAGATCTTCTAACCACATCGGTTCTTTTTTAAACGGATAATTGGCTCCACAAACAGCGATATATTCTTCTCTTGAATATAAAATAGACTCATATTCTTCTTTGGAAAAATATCCTTCAATAAAGGCAAAATCAATTTCCCCAACATCAATCTTTTTCAACAACTCTTTTGTATTTGCCACCTGCATCTTTACCATTAAATTAGGATGGGATTTTAAATAAGACGTCAAACAATTCGGCATTAAAAATTCCCCAATCGTAAGAGTTGCTCCAAAATTTAAAAGAGGTCTTTGTTGCTTCATAACTTCTAGTTTTTCTTTTAAACAAATATCATTATGTTGCATTGTCTTTGCCGAATTTAAAAAAGCATTCCCTGCTTCTGTTAAAAACATTTTCTTTCCTTTAAATACAAAAAACTTCACGCCATACATTTCTTCTAAATAGTGAATGTGTTGAGAGACTGCTGGTTGTGTTAAATTTAATTCTTCCGACGCTTTTGTAAAATTCATATGTTTACATACCGTCAAAAACGTAGTCACACGATGATCAAGCATTGTTGGCCCTCCTTTTCCCCTTCATTTTAATACATTTCCTTCTTCTTGTCTATTTCTTCCTTTGTTTCTTATCCCCTTCTTTTTTCCTAGCTTTCTTTCCAGCACTTTTCCTCTGTTATTTCAACATTAACCTCTCTATTTCTTAACCGTTTTTCGCTTACTTTCCTTTCCTCATTCTAAAATTTGCCACCTATTTTTCTTTTCCTATGCTATAATAGTTCCGTTATACTGAAAAAGAAAGGATTTCTACCATATGATTACGAAACAAAAATTAGACGCTCTTTTCAAAGACAATCTCGTCTTAGTCATTGCTGGAATATTAGCTCTTTGCTCAATGCTGCTTGTTCCACCGAGCCTTGACTACATAGATTATATCGATTTTCGCGTCTTAACTCTCCTGTTTTGCCTTATGATTGTCGTATCGGGCTTTCGCACAACAGGACTTTTTAATGCCATTAGCAACACATTATTACACAAAGCACATTCGATCCGTCAAATAGCCCTTGTCCTAATCGGAATTACTTTTATTAGTGCCATGTTTATCACAAACGATGTGGCTTTAATTGCCTTTGTTCCACTTTCCATTCTCGTACTCAAACACGCGTTTCAAAAAATGGATGCTTCTTTAAGCGATAATATTATAATTACTATCATCGTATTACAGACAGTAGCCGCAAACCTTGGAAGTATGCTTACACCAATTGGCAATCCACAAAACCTTTATTTGTATTCTCTATCCAATATGTCACTTCCGACTTTTTTTGGATATACACTGCCTTTAACTATTCTGTCTGCTTTCCTCATACTCATTTCTTGTTATGTACTCTTACCAAAGCAGGCCATCAAAGCACCTGATACAAAAGCGCCAACTCTTGATAAACAACCACTATTGTTACATAGCATTTTGTTTTTAAGTTGTCTATTGACCGTTGGTCATATTCTCTCTTGGCAAATCTTATTGATTTTTGTGACAATCATTATTTTCTTTTTTCAAAAAAAGTTATTTGCCACTGTGGACTACGGACTTTTAGCTACTTTTTTGTGCTTTTTTATTTTTATCGGTAACATAGGAGAATTAGCAATCATTCGAGATTTTTTACAGGGAATTTTAGATGGAAGAGAAATTCTTGTATCCGCCCTCTTATCTCAAATCATTTCCAATGTACCTGCTAGTATCTTATTATCTAGCTTTACAACTGCTTATGGAAAAATATTGATTGGAGTCAATGTAGGAGGATTAGGTACCTTAATTGCATCGTTAGCGAGCCTTATTTCTTGGCGTCAATATAATACGATGAAAGAGGCAAATCCAAGTAAATACTTTTTTACTTTTACTGCAATCAATCTCATCTTTTTCCTTATCACATTAGCCTTTGCCCTTATTTTTTACTAAAAATAAAGGATATTTTCAATCTTTAAAGTAACGAAGATACAACTATTAGAAAGGAGTTCTTATGGGAACGATTATTAACGATCACGGCGGTGGCGCACAAAGCACTTATAATGGCCTTGCTTTTGAACAAGCCACTTCTCTTGATGAAGCATTTATATCAAAAGGGTATGTTGTTGTAAAACATGAAGTTTTTCGACCAGATACTTTTCAACAGCCAATTGGCATTTCGGTTCCAAAGCACCTTATCTACTCTCATTTTCTTGCGCCAAACGGCATTGATTTTGAGCAATATAATTCGAAAAAATGGCTTCCTGATGAAGCATTCATTAATTATGAAACAAAGACAGCCTATATTATCGAAAAAAAATTTCAAAGTGGCAGAGGATCTGCGGATGAAAAGTTACCAAACTGCCATTTTAAAAAACTAGAATATGAAAAACTCTTTCACCCAATCGGCTATCAAGTAGAATTTCTCTACCTATTATCAGATTGGTTTTTACAACCAAAATATCGGGATACGTTAGAATATATTACGATGATGGGATGTCACTATTATTATAATGAACTTCCTCTCACCGCTCTTGGAATAAAAAAAGATTGTTATTGAATTTCACACTGCATTGTAGTAAAATCTACAGTAAAAGAATGCATTTGGAAAGGACTGATATGATGTTATGCATTAAAAATGGTTTACTACATACTGCAGTGAAAAGAGAAGCCTTTGTCAGTGATATTTTAATTGAGAATGGAAAAATTATAGAAATAAAAGAATCCATTTCTGTTCCAGAAGGAACGACAGTAATTGATGCCAAAGGGCTTCTTGTTTATCCTGGATTTGTAGAGGCTCACTGTCACACAGGGCTTGATGGATATGGAATTGGATTTGAAGGTCAAGATTATAATGAATATAACGATCCGATTACCCCACAGCTTCGTGCGGTGGATGGAATTAACCCAATGGATCCAACCTTTGATAAAGCAAGAAAAGCTGGTGTTACTTGTGTTGCAACAGGTCCAGGCAGCTCTAATCCCATTGGCGGTATGTTCGTGGCTTTAAAAACTTATGGAAAACGTGTGGATTCTATGATTGTCAAGTTTCCAGTCGCTATGAAGTGTGCCTTTGGTGAAAATCCAAAACGCTGTTATCGTGAAAAAGGAAATTGCAGTCGTATGACAACCGCTTCTAGTATTCGTGAAGCTCTTATGAAAGCTCGTCTCTATAAACAGTCTCTTGAAAGAGCTGGCGATGATGCTACAAAGCTTCCTGCTTATGACCAAAAATCAGAAGCTTTAATTCCTGTATTAGAGAAAAAAATTCCTTTAAAAGCTCATGCACATCAGGCAAATGATATTTTTACTGCCATTCGCATCGCCAAAGAATTTGATCTCGATCTCACATTAGAGCATGTAACAGAAGGTCATTTAATTGTAGAGGAATTAGCAAACGAACCATATCCAGTGGCTGTTGGTCCAACGCTTACTCATGCATCTAAGTTTGAACTTCAAAACAAGAGCTTTACAACTCCAGGACTTCTTGCAAAAGCAGGTTGTCAAGTATCCATTATTACTGACGCTCCTGTGATTCCACAAGAATATCTTCCTATTTGTGCTGGTCTTGCAGTAAAGGCAGGCATGGACGAATTTGATGCATTACAAGCGATTACGATTAATCCAGCCAAACATATCGGGGTTGCCGATCGCCTCGGTTCTTTAGAAGTCGGAAAGGATGCGGACATTGTAATTACGGATGGCTCTCCATTTTCCATTGATTCAAATGTGAAATATGTTATTATTGATGGTAATATATTAGAACAACAATAATACGTATGCGAGCCTAGTTTCTGGATCGTTGGCTTTGCATAACAATAGGATAACTCGCTTTGCGAGGAATCCTATCACATAAGAAAAGAGCCATGTAAGAATGAATACTCTTATATGGCTCCTCATTTTTTCTATTTTTGTAATTTTTTATATAAAGAATTATAAAATGTCTCAACTTTTTTTGTAATCTTTTTATCTGTTTTCTTTAATAGATTCACATATTCAGACACTACTTTTCTTGTTGTTCCTGTTTTATTTTCTTTTACAAAGTTTTCATATTGGCTCATGGCTTTTTGAGATACTTGACTCTTAGCATTTGCATAACGGTTTTTTACTCCCATTTCTTTCTGGTAACCACCTGTAATTGCCTGTGTCACTGCATCTTCATAGAAAGAACGAATCGCATCAGAACCTGTTCCACTTGGATTTTTCTTTAAGTAAGCTTCATAAGCTTTTGCTCTTCCTAATAATGCAGAAATATTTAATGTTACTTTTCCATTCTTGATAGATGGTTTTTTATGTTCTTTAATTAAAAATGGCAATGCATTTTTCACATCTGTTGGTAAATAATTTTTCACTGCCTTTAAAGGAGTAAAATCAATATCTCTTACATCATCTTCAAAGCTAAAAAGTCCTCTCATATATTCATCAATTTGTGATTCACTAGCTGTTTTAATATGTTCTTTAATATAAGACACAACTTCTTTTGAATCTGTTGCCTTCAATAATAATTCATAAAAACCATCACCAGTTACTTTTGACTGTCTTGCTGAACTCACATAAACAGTTGGACTTTTTAAGTTTTCCGCTTTTACCATAGCTGGTGATACGCTTCCAACCATCATTAAACTTGCTAACATTAAAACACCGAATCTTTTTAATCTCATCATTATGACCCCATTTCTTTCTCGATTTTTATCTTGTTAATTTTTGGTTTGTTTATTTTTTCTCTATTATGCCATAGCCTTATTCTTCTGACAACAAATTTTTCCTTACATTTCCTGTCCTATTTCTTACGGAATTTAAAACAATTATTTCAAAGAATAAACAAGAAAAAATCGAAACTAGGGCTTTTAAAACTTGAAAATAAAAATCTTAGAATGGAATTTCTGTTTCAGAAAGAGGTTTCCATTGCTTATCTTTTTCACTAATAATGAGTGGAAATCCTTCTTCTATTCCCCAGTCAATTCCAATTTCTTGATCATTCCAAGCGATCCCACCTTCATCATTTGGATGATAAAAATCGGTGCATTTATAGCAAAATTCTGCTTCCTCAGAACGCACTAAAAATCCATGGGCAAATCCTTCTGGAATATAAAATTGTTTTTTATTTTCTGCGGATAACACAACTCCAAACCATTTTCCATATGTTTTTGAGTCTTTTCTTAAATCGACAGCTACATCAAACACTTCACCTCTTACGACACGCACCAATTTCCCTTGTGGAAACTGTTTTTGAAAATGAAGTCCTCTTAACACACCTTTTGTAGACATGGATTGATTATCCTGCACAAACTGCATCGTAAGCCCTGCTTCTTCCATATCTTTTTGATTATAGGTTTCCATAAAATAACCTCTTTCATCTTCAAAAACCTTTGGTTCAATAATATATAACCCATCGATTTCACATGATGTCACTTTTATTTTACCCATCTTTTCTACCTCTTTCTATAACCTTTTCCCTTTGTTTCTTCCATAATCTCTTTTAAATAGCGGGATAGCGCATCCTGCCATGATGGTAATCTATGGAATCCATTTTCTATGAGCTTTTCTTTTTTCATACGACTATTATGAGGTCTTTTTGCCTTTGTTTTAAATTGTGTGCTATCAACAGGCGTTACAACAACATCCATACCTGCTTGTTTAAAAATCTCACAGGCAAACTCATACCAACTGCAAAATCCTTCATTAGTAGCATGATAAATACCGTATTTTTCCGTTTCCATCATGTCCACTAAAAGAACGGCTAAATCAGCTGTATACGTTGGAGAGCCCACTTGATCTTGAACAACACTAACGGCTCCTCTTTCTTTTCCAAGTCGCAACATAGTTTTAATAAAATTATTGCCATTTTTTCCAAATACCCAAGAAATTCGAACGATAAAATATTGTTCTAAATACTTTTTAACTGCCTCTTCTCCTTCGTATTTTGTCTGTCCATATATATTTAATGGCGCAATGACTTTATCTTCTGTATCCCAAGGTTTCGTCCCTTCTCCATCAAACACATAATCCGTGCTTAAATAAAGCATTTTAATTCCAAGTTCTTGACAAACTTTTGCAAGAAAAGCGGTGGCAGTAGCGTTAACTGCCCTACATTGTTCGATCTCATCTTCTGCTTTATCAACAGCCGTATAGGCAGCACAATGGAAGATCCCATCCACCTTTTCTCTCTTTACTACTTCTTCCACTTGTGCCTGATTTGTAATATCCATCGTGGAGCGATCCGTCCCAACGGCTTCGTGCCCTCTCTTTTCCAATTCTTTTACAATATCATATCCTAACTGGCCGTTAACGCCTGTTACTAAGAATTTCATCTTTTTTCCCTTCTTTTTCATTTTTTCTATGCTTAAAGACGGTTGCCATACATTTTATCAAAATAGTTTTTATATTCTCCACTTAAAATATTTTGCCACCAATCTTTATTCGTTAAATACCATTCAATTGTTTCTTGAATACCAGTATCAAATGTATAAATTGGCTTCCAACCTATCTCTTTTTCCATCTTTGTTGGATCAATGGCATATCTCTGATCGTGCCCTGGACGATCGGTTACATACTGTATGAGATCTTCTGATTTATTTAATGCTTTTATAATCGTCTTTACCACTTGTAAATTCGTTCGTTCATTATGACCACCAATATTATAAACTTCGCCTTCTTTTCCATTTCTTATAATTAAATCAATGGCAATGCAGTGATCAAGAACATGGAGCCAGTCTCTTACATTCTCCCCTTTTCCATAGACAGGAAGCGGCTCTTCTGCTAATGCTCGGCTAATCATAAGAGGGATTAATTTCTCTGGAAATTGATATGGCCCATAATTATTGGAACAACGAGAAATTGTAACTGGCATTCCATAAGTACGGTAATACGCCATAACAAATAAATCGGCACTGGCTTTACTAGAAGAATACGGGCTTGATGTATGGAGTGGTGTTTCTTCTGTAAAAAACAAATCAGGGCGATCCAGTGGCAGATCTCCATATACTTCATCGGTGGATACTTGATGGAATCGCTTCACTCCATAAGCTCTACAAGCATCAAGAAGAACTACCGTTCCCATTACATTTGTCTGTACAAAAATACTCGGATCAGAAATGGAGCGATCCACATGACTTTCTGCCGCAAAATTAATGACAATATCAAACTTTTCTTTTTGAAAAAGTTCCATAATAAAAGGACGATCGGCAATATCTCCTTTTATAAATCGATAGTTTTTCTTTTCTTCTACTGGCTTTAATGTCTCTAAATTTCCTGCATAGGTTAACAGATCTAAGTTTACAATTTCATCTTCTGGGTATTTATTTACCATATAATGAACGAAGTTACCTCCGATAAACCCAGCGCCTCCAGTAACTAAAATTTTCATATTCTAATCTCCCTTTCCTATTGGTTTCTCTTCCAAACCAAACTTAAATTTGTATCCGCTCAATTTTATTTGCTCATTTTTAACGAATATCAATATACTTTCCATCCATAACGTCTTTTAAATAAGCACCATATTGATTTTTCTTATGCATTTCGTATGTTTCTCTCAATTGATCCATCGTAATCCAATGTTGTTTAAACGCAATTTCTTCTAAACAAGCAATTTTTCTATGTTGATGGGTCTCCATTGTGCGCACAAAATTAGTAGCATCCACTAAAGAGTCATGAGTTCCTGTATCAAGCCATGTAAAGCCTTGACCAAGCAATTCCACCTCTAGTTCTCCGTTTTCTAAATAAATACGATTTAAATCCGTAATTTCTAATTCTCCTCTAGCGGAAGGCTTTAAACTTTTTGCATATTCTACAACTTTATTATCATAAAAATAAAGACCAGTCACACAGTAGTTGCTCTTTGGATGTTCTGGTTTTTCTTCAATCGATACTGCCTTTCCATCGGAATCAAATTCAACAATTCCAAATCGCTCTGGATCATCCACATAATATCCAAATACTGTAGCTCCAGTTCTTTTATTGGCAGCTCTTTGTAAACGCTTTGTCAGTCCATGACCATGAAAAATATTATCTCCTAAAATCATGGCTACGTTATCATCGCCAATAAAATCTTCTCCGATAATAAATGCCTGTGCAAGCCCGTCTGGTGATGGCTGAACCGCATATTGAATATCAATTCCAAATGGATGTCCATCTCCTAATAAAGCCTGAAACCGGTTAATATCTTCTGGTGTTGAAATCAAAAGGATTTCTCGGATTCCAGCATTCATAAGAACCGATAATGGATAATAAATCATTGGCTTATCATACACTGGCAATAACTGTTTCGATGTTACTTTTGTAAGAGGATAAAGACGTGTTCCTGATCCCCCCGCTAATACGATCCCTTTCATTTTTTTACCTCCACGTTTTTCGTTTTCTTTTATTATAAACAGTGACGTAAGGTCATAGTCAAGAGAAACGATTGCGTTTTCTTATCGCTTTAGCTCTCTTTCTCTTAGCAATTGCGCTACTGCTATTTCATAATCTTTTAAACGATTTGCCTTCTTAATCTTCTTTAAAAACTTATCGCTATCTTCAAATAAATGTCCCATATAAAACCAAAGTTCTTTCATTTTAAATAACGTATTTTTCTCACCAGACATGATTTCTTGATATCCTTCATAAACTTCGTCATGGAATTGTTTCCACCTCTCCTTTGTCAATGTTCCTGTACCATTTATTTCATCAATTAATGCAGGGTTGGCAATCACCCCTCTACCAAGCATCACTTTTTCTTCTTTGGAAAATTTTGTTTTCTACACTTCATAACATTCTTTTGTGAAAATATCCCCATTATAACAAAGCGAATGTGTTGTATGACATTGTGCATATTCGTAAGATTCCCAATTAGGCTTATTATTATAATAATCCTTTTGCACCCGTGGGTGGATAATTAACTCTTCTAATGGATACTCATTAAAGATTTCCAATAGTTTCTCAAACTCTTTTGGATCTTCCATTCCAAGCCTTGTTTTAATAGAAATTTTCACAGAACAATTGGCATAAATCTCATCTAAAAAATGAGCAAGCATTTCCGGATCGGATAAAAATCCAGCTCCTTTTTTCTTTGTAACTACCGTTCCTGATGGACATCCTAGATTTAAATTCACCTCTTGATATCCATATTCTTCTAATAATTTTACTGTATTTAAAAACTGTTCTGTTTGGTTTGTTAAGATTTGCGGAACTAAAAAAATCCCTTGATTATGCTCTGGAATCACATCATTTTTTTCCCGTGATGTTAATCGATTATGAACCGTTGGAGATAAAAAGGGAGAAAAATATTTATCCACATTGTGAAATACTTTCTCATGGGCATTTCGATAAATATAGCCTCTGACACTCCAACGGCTAAAGCACGTTGGGTTCTTATGTACATTCACTTCCAAATATACTCGAAAGTATATAAGACTAATGAGTTTCCACAAGACTTTTATTACCAAAGACACCTTTGTATCTATTAACG
>DVIZ01000084.1 GCA_018710905.1 Candidatus Scybalomonas excrementigallinarum
CAATTGAATGTATTAGTTTGAATTTTGTACAGAATGAATAACAAGTATCTGAAATTTAGTGAGGAGAGAAGTAACATTATGGCTCAGAAAAGCTAGATTTTATGCGACTTTCAGAGTTTCGCAAACGCCTAAGTATATTTTTAAAAAGTGAGGTGAATCGATGGATACTTCAAAGGAAAAAACATTACAAGGATTGTTAATGGAATTAGTCCATAATTATTTTTTAAAAGCTTATAATCAAATGGAGAAATATGCGCTTCATCCAGGGCAAGCAGCAGTCATAAAGGAAGTAGGTAAAAACGAGGGAATGAGCCAAAGAGAATTGGCAGATGCCCTTCATATCAAGCCACCAACCGTTGCAGTTAGTATTAAGCGAATGGAGAAGGGCGGATTTTTGGAGAGAAAAGCGGATGAAAAAGATCAAAGAGTGACACGTATCTATTTGACCGATTATGGAAGAGAGATCTATGATGAACTGACGAAACTTTTTAAAGAGAATGAAAAGGCATTGTTTCAAGGATTTGAAGAAGGAGAAATCTATCTTTTTAAAAGATTTTGTAAGCAGATCATTCAAAATATCCATGATACGATGCCAGAAGATGTAAAACAGCCAGAAATGCCTTTTGGTGAGTTATGTAGACATGAAAGAAAGTAAGAAAAGACAGAGGTGAAAAGGCGATGCTGAAATTAGTAAAGTATCTAAAAAAGTCAGCAGGAATTATAGTTGTAATTATTGCATTATTATTCTTGCAGGCTTATTGTGATTTATCGCTTCCAAGCTATACATCTGACATTATTAATGTTGGTATTCAGCAAGGAGGAATTGAAGATGCCGTTCCAAGTCAGATTCGCGATGAATCATTAAAACAGTTGTTTTTATTTATGACAACTGAGGAACAGCAAGTAGTGCAAAAGCATTATGAACAAAAAGAAGATGGAATATGGAAATTAAAAGACGTTACGAAAGACGAACGTGAGGAATTAAATTCTATTTTCGCACAGCCGATGATGATAGCCTTAACATTAAGTGCGGATTCAGAAGAGACAAAGCAGATGAAAGAGCAGATGCAACTTCCAGAAGGCGTAAGTATTTTGGATGCAATGATGCAGATGCCACAAGAACAGTTAGATCAGATGAAAAGTCAGATGGCAGAGCAGATAGAAGATATGCCAGAGATGATGGTAGATCAGGCTTCTGTTTCTTATGTGAAAGCAGAATATAAAGCGCAAGATATGGATTTGGACCAACTCCAAAGTCAGTACATGAAGATAACTGGAATTAAAATGGTGGCTATGGCCCTTATTATTATGGTGGCTTCCGTTAGTGTAGCTTTTCTTTCTTGCCGTGTAGCAGCAGGATTTGCAAGAGATGTGAGAGAAGATGTCTATAAAAAGGTTGTATCTTTTTCCAATGCAGAATTTAATAAATTCTCAACAGCTTCTTTAATTACAAGAAGTACAAATGATGTTCAGCAAATTCAATTAGTTATGTCCATGATTTTCCGTATTGTACTTTATGCGCCAATTCTTGGAATCGGTGGTTTTATGAAAGTATTAAATACGAATACTTCTATGGCTTGGATTATTGGAGTAGCTGTCGGTTCTATTTTACTCGTTGTACTTGTTTTATTTGCAGTTGCAATGCCAAGATTTAAAAAATTGCAGACATTGATCGATAGAATGAACTTAGTAACGAGAGAAATTTTAACAGGTCTTTCTGTTATTCGTGCATTTAGTACAGAAAAACATGAAGAAAAACGTTTTGAAGATGCAAACCAAACGCTTACAAAAACAAACTTATTTGTTAACCGTTGTATGACATTTATGATGCCAACCATGATGTTAATTATGAACTTAATTACATTATTAATCGTTTATGTAGGAGCACATAGCATTGATGATGGATTAATGCAGGTCGGTGATATGATGGCATTTATTCAGTATACAATGCAAATTATTATGTCATTCTTAATGCTTACTATGATGTCTATTATGCTTCCAAGAGCGAGTGTTTCTGGTAACCGTATTAGCGAAGTTCTTCATACTTCCCTTACTATTCATGATCCAGAAAAAGATAAGATTCAAGAACAATCAAAAGAAAGCAGTGTGGAATTTAAACATGTATCTTTTGCTTATCCAGGAGCTTCTGAAAACGTATTAACGGATTTGAATTTCGTGGCAAAACATGGAGAAACAACTGCGATTATTGGTAGCACAGGTAGTGGTAAATCAACACTCGTTAATTTGATTCCTCGTTTCTTTGATGTAACAGAAGGGCAAGTCCTTGTAAACGGTGTGGATGTTCGTGATATGAAACAGCATGAACTTCGTGATAAATTAGGATATGTACCACAAAAAGGAGTGTTATTCTCAGGAACGATTGACTCAAACCTTCGTTATGGTTGTGAAAATGCTTCCAAAGAAACCATTGAAAAAGCAGCGGAAATTGCACAGGCAACTGAATTTATTTCTGCTAAGACAGAAGGTTTTGATTCTCCAATTGCACAAGGTGGTACGAATGTTTCTGGTGGACAAAAGCAAAGACTTTCTATTGCAAGAGCGATTGCAAAGAATCCAGAAATTTATATTTTTGATGATAGTTTTTCTGCTCTTGACTATAAAACAGATGTTGTATTACGTCAGGCATTAAAACAAGAAACAAAAGATGCCGTAACGATTATTGTTGCTCAGCGTATTAGTACTATTTTACATGCAGAACAGATTCTTGTATTAGATGAAGGTCGCATTGTTGGAAAAGGTACTCATGAAGAATTAATGAAAACTTGTGATGTATATCGTCAAATTGCGATGTCACAGCTTTCAGAAAAAGAGTTAGGACTTGGAAAGGAGGCAGGAGATCATGAGTGATGCACCAAGAAAAGGTCCGATGGGACGTGGGCAGATGGGAGCTGGAGAAAAGGCGAAAGACTTTAAAGGCTCCATTGGAAAATTATTGAAATTCATGGGAAAATATAAAATCCGTTTTGTTATCATGATCTGTTTTGCCATTTTAGGAACAATCTTTAATATTATCGGACCAGATATTTTAGGAAATGCAACGACGGAATTATTTGAAGGACTTGTAGCAAAAATTCAAGGAACAGGTGGCATTAATTATGATAAAATCGTTCAGATCTTGCTCACTTTATTAGGACTCTATGTGATGAGTGCCTGTTTCTCCTTTATTCAAGGTTTTGTTATGACAGGAATTTCTAATGATATTTCTTATAGTTTAAGAAGAGATATTTCTATTAAAATCAATAAAATGCCGATGAAGTATTTTGAAAGCCGTACGGTTGGTGAAGTATTATCTCGTGTTACAAACGATGTGGATACGTTACAGATGAGTTTAAACCAAAGTGTGACACAGCTTATTACTTCTACAGCAACGATTATCGGTGTATTCATTATGATGCTTCGTATCAATGTATGGATGACACTCTGTGCCTTATTGATTTTACCAATTTCTGCTGGACTCATTGGAGTCGTTATGAAACACTCTCAAAAATATTTTAGACAGCAACAGAAATTTTTAGGAGAAGTGAATGGGCAAGTAGAAGAAGTATATTCTGGACATAACATCGTTAAAGTATTCAATAAAGAACAGTCCGTTGTAGAAGACTTTGAAACGATAAATGCGAAGTTATATGATTCCGCATGGAAATCACAGTTTTTCTCAGGGATGATGATGCCAATTATGGCATTCGTTGGAAACTTAGGATATGTTATGGTTGCTATTTTAGGTGGTTATTTAGTTATGCAAGGAAAATTAGAAGTTGGTAAAATTCAATCCTTCTTCCAATATATTCGTAACTTTACAATGCCAATTCAACAGATCGCACAAGTTGGAAATATGCTTCAATCAACAGCAGCGGCAGCAGAGCGTGTTTTTGAATTTCTTGCAGAAGAAGAAGATCAGATAGTGGAAAATCCAGTATCCATTGATGGTTTAGAAGGAAATGTAACATTTGAACATGTAAAATTTGGTTACAATCCAGATAAAACGATTATTAAAGATTTCTCAGCAAGTGTAAAAGAAGGTCAAAAGGTTGCTATCGTAGGACCAACAGGTGCAGGTAAGACAACGATGATCAAGTTATTAATGCGTTTTTATGATGTAAATGAAGGAAGCATTAAAGTCGATGGTCATGATCTTCGTGACTTCAATCGTTCTGAACTTCGTGAAATGTTTGGTATGGTACTTCAAGATACATGGCTTTATAACGGCAGCATTATGGAAAATATTCGTTATGGACGTTTAGATGCCACGGATGAAGAAGTAATGGAAGCCGCAAAGGCCGCTCGTGCAGAGCATTTTATCTTAACACAGCCAGATGGTTATAATACAATCTTAGATGAAGAAACAAGTAATATTTCTCAAGGTCAAAAACAGCTTCTTACCATTGCAAGAGCGATTTTGGCAGATCCTAAGATTTTAATTCTCGATGAGGCAACAAGTTCTGTTGATACTCGTACAGAAGTTGAAATTCAAAAGGCGATGGATCACTTAATGAAAGGAAGAACAAGTTTCGTTATTGCCCATCGTTTATCAACCATTCGTGATGCTGATTTAATTCTTGTTATGAAAGATGGCGACATCATCGAACAAGGTACTCATGATGAGTTATTAGCACAAGGCGGATTCTATGAGAAATTATATAATAGCCAATTTGAAGAAGGCGAAGAAAGCGCATAAAGAAAAAGAATCCATAAAAATGATGGAAAAAGCTATTGCATTTTTGCAGTAGCTTTTTCTATTATAAAAAACTCATCGTATATTAGTAGTAGCATGAAAATAAATAAAATATAGGAAAACAGATTGACAAATAGAAAAAATAGCATTATAATACAAAACAATTGAATAAACATCTTCAGGGCAGGGTGAGATTCCCGACCGGCGGTAAAGTCCGCGAGCGCTTAAGCGTATGATTTGGTGAAATTCCAAAACCGACAGTAAAGTCTGGATGAGAGAAGAGAAAAATCAATTATCGTTGTTTTAACAGAAATCAATTTTATTGTTTTGATATGAATTTGATGACAGGTAAAAGTAGATAATTGAAATTAAAAGGAAATAAGTAGCTCTGAAATGATTTCATTTTCATTTCGGAGTTTTTTTGTTTATGTGAAGGCAACAATAGAAAAACGATACGTTATCCTTTGAAAGAATGTTGAATCAAAAAAGTTAAAAAAATAACTAGGAATCAACAAGAAGTAAGTCCCTGAATGAAAACAAAGTAGGAAGAGAATATTTTGTTTTTTCAGGGATTTTTTTATGTGCAAACAGTATCTAAAATAAAGGAGGAAATTATTGTGGAACAAGAGGAAAACTATATGAAATATGCACTTGAATTGGCGAAAAAGGGGATGGGATATGTGAATCCGAATCCTTTAGTTGGAGCCGTTCTTGTAAAAGAAAATCAGATTATAGGAGAAGGATATCATAAAGAATTTGGCGGATTCCATGCAGAACGAGAAGCCTTTCAAAATACAAGAGAATCAGCAGATGGAGCTACCCTTTATGTTACATTAGAACCTTGTTGTCACTATGGGAAAACACCTCCTTGCACTGATATCATTATAGAAAGTGGGGTGAGTAAAGTTGTCATTGGATGTAGTGATCCAAATCCAAAGGTAGCAGGAGAAGGAATCCAAACGCTGAAAGAACATGGAATTGAAGTTCAGGTTGGAGTGCTAAGAAAAGAGTGTGAAGAGTTAAATCGTATCTTTTTTCATTACATAAAAACAAAAACGCCTTATGTTTTAATGAAATATGCTATGACATTAGATGGGAAAATAGCAACGGTCATTGGACAATCGAAATGGATTACAGGTGAGAAGGCAAGAGAAGAAGTACAAAGAACAAGACATCAGTATTCAGCCATTATGGTAGGAATTGGAACGGTGATAAAAGATGATCCAAGTTTGACTTGTCGTATTCCAAATGGGAGAAATCCAATCCGAATTATTTGTGATACCAATTTAAAAATCCCTCTTCACTCAAAGGTTGTACAAACGGCAAAGGAAGTGGAGACATGGATTGCCACTTGTAAACAGGAAAAAAACAGAGAAAAAGAAAAATTATTAAAAGAAGCGGGATGTACTTTACTTTCTTTTTCGCCGAGAAAACAAGAAAAAGAGGGAGAAAATAAAATGGCAATTCCATTAAAAGAATTAATGAAAGAATTAGGAAAAAGAGGGGTGGATAGTGTATTACTAGAAGGTGGGGCAGAATTAAATGCCAGCGCATTAAAAGAGGGAGTTGTAAATCGAGTGCAGGCGTATATTGCACCAACTCTATTTGGTGGAAAGGAAGGAAAGACACCAATTGGAGGAAGGGGAGTATTTCAAGTAGAACAAGGAATTCATTTAAAAGAGGTGACAATGAAAAAGATAGGAAATGATTATGTCATAGAAGGGGAGGTGGAATCTTGTTTACAGGAATCATAGAAGAAAGAGGAATCTTACAAGAGATACAAAGAAGTGTAAACTGTGCGAAGATAACGATACAAGCAAAAAAAGTGTTAGAAGAAATACAATTAGGAGATAGTATTGCTGTCAACGGCATTTGTTTAACAGTTACGAGTTTTACAAAAGATATTTTTACCGCAGATGTTATGCCAGAAACATGGAGGAGGTGTTCTATTAGCCAGTTGAGCAAGGGACAGCTTGTCAATTTAGAAAGAGCTATGCCCATGAATGGAAGATTTGGAGGACATATTGTGTCGGGACATATTGATGGTATCGGGAAAATTCAAGGAATGAAGCGAGAAGAAAATGCGGTGTTATATGAAATTTTGGCAGAAGAAAAAATATTGCGATATGTGATAGAGAAAGGCTCCATTGCAATCGATGGCATCAGTTTAACTGTGACGAATGTGACAGATAAAAGTTTCTCTGTATCCGTTATTCCACATACGGTTCAAAATACAAATTTAAAAGAAAGAAAAAAAGGGGAATTTGTCAATTTAGAAGCAGACTGTATCGGAAAATATGTATCAAAATTTTTAGATGTAACAAAAAAGGAAGAAACGATTACAGAGAACTTTTTAATGGAACATGGTTTTTTATAAATATTAAAAAGAAAGGATGACCTATTATGGAATTTAATACAGTAGAAGAGGCATTAGAGGAATTAAGACAAGGAAAGATTATTTTAGTAACCGATGATGAAGAACGAGAAAATGAAGGAGATTTTATTTGCGCTGCAGAGTTTGCAACGACAGAAAATGTGAATTTTATGGCGACCTATGGAAGAGGACTGATTTGTATGCCAATGAGTGAATCTCTTGGAAAAGAACTTCAGTTGCCACAAATGGTAACAACGAATACCGACTCTCATGAGACTGCATTTACCGTTTCGATTGATTTTATCGATACGACCACGGGAATTTCAGCTGAGGAAAGAGGATTGACTGCAAGAAAATGTGTAGAAGCAGGTATAAAACCAGAACAGTTTCGAAGACCAGGGCATATGTTTCCATTGATTGCTAAGAAAAATGGAGTGTTAGAACGAAATGGACATACAGAAGCAACCGTCGATCTGATGCGTCTTGCTGGATTAAAAGAATGTGGGCTTTGTTGTGAAATCATGAGAGATGATGGAACCATGATGAGAACAAGTGAATTGATGAAATTAGCCCAACAATTTCAAATAAAAATGATAACCATTCAAGCGATTCAAAAGTATCGAAAAGTAAAGGAAAAGCTTGTAGAGCGTTCTGCAGTCATTCAACTGCCAACGAAATATGGTATATTCAAAGCCTATGGATATGTGAATGTATTAAATGGAGAGCATCATATGGCATTAGTAAAAGGGGAAATTGGAGATGGAAAAGAGGTGTTATGTCGTGTTCATTCCGAATGTTTAACGGGGGATGTGTTTGGATCTTCTCGTTGTGACTGTGGAGAACAATTACAAATGGCATTGCAACAGATAGAACAAGAAGGAAGAGGAATCCTTTTATATATGCGACAAGAGGGAAGGGGCATTGGTTTAATTAATAAATTAAAAGCGTATGAATTACAAGAAAAGGGTATGGATACGTTAGATGCTAATTTGGCTTTGGGATTCCAAGGGGATTTAAGAGAATATTACATAGGAAGTCAGATTTTAAAAGATCTTGGGGTGAAAACATTAAGACTTTTAACAAATAATCCAGATAAAGTATATCAGTTAGAGGATTATGGGATGGAGATTGTGGAGCGAGTTCCCATTGAAGTAAAAGCAAATCCTTACGATCGATTTTATTTAAAGACAAAAAAGAATCGAATGGGACATATCTTTCAATATGAATTTTAAAAAGATGGATATGTCTATTGATAAATTAAAGGGATTTTCAAATAAGTTTTGTAATAGTCGTTATAGTTTTTCATGAAAATCCACATGGACGAAAAATAAAATAAAAAGAATGGAGAAAAAATATGAATATTTTAGAAGGAAACTTAATAGCCAGTGAAATAAAAGTAGGAATTGTAGCAGGAAGATTTAATGAATTTATTACTTCAAAATTGATTTCAGGGGCAGTGGATGGATTAAAAAGACATGGAGTAGAAGAAAATATGATTGATTTAGCATGGGTTCCCGGAGCGTTTGAAATTCCTGTTATTGCATCAAAGATGGCAAAAAGTAAAAAATATGATGCAGTTATTTGTTTAGGGGCGGTTATTCGAGGAAGTACAAGTCATTATGATTATGTATGCAATGAAGTGTCAAAAGGAATTGCTCATGTATCGTTGGAAACAGGAGTTCCAGTGATGTTTGGAATTTTAACAACAGAAAATATTGAGCAAGCCATTGAACGGGCTGGAACAAAGGCAGGAAATAAAGGATTTGAATGTGCAGAAGGAGCCATTGAAATGGTAAATTTAATAAAATGCCTGGAATCATAAGAGAGAAAGAAGTAGAAAAAGAGAAATTGATAAAAAAGAGCAATTAATTTTCCATTCCCATGATAAAATAAAATAGAACATAGAGATCACCATAAGAAAAAAGGAAGGGAAGATTATGACAATAGCAGAATTAAAAAAGAGGAATGGAATTTATTTTGAAAATATCCAAGAGGGATTTGAACAGTATGAAAATGCCGTGGTAACGCAAGATGCAACACAAGCCTATCATAATTTTTTCAATATGTGGATGGAAAGAGGAAGAAAAGATGTCTATGTAGATTTTTACTATTTTGTGATACCAAGCGAAGCAAGAGAAAAAATAGATAGCATTTTATCAGAAGAGGAAAAGAACTATTTAGCACAGTTAAAACAGGAAAAAGGGCAGATTATTTTTCCAATAGAAGAAATGCTTTTAAACATTGTAACGAAGCTAAATGAAAAGGAAATGTTATTTTCAACGATCTATGTGACAGGAGAGATACCAAGCACATGGTGGGGAAATTATGAGAAACAATATGTTGTCTTTCAAAATCAAAGATAAGATGGAAGCGATAAGAGAATTATTAATTATTTTATAGGGGAGTATTTCTAGTATGAAAAAGCAGTCATTCTATCAGTTTTATAAATTGTGATAGGATGACTGCTTTTGTAATTTATTTATTAAAGTTTTTGTTATGGTGCAATGAATTGTAGGATAGCATCACAAGTTTTTTCTTGTTGTTCTTCTCTTGTTAAATCTGCTTTTCCATCGCCTTTTTGTTCTCCATAATTTCCATAATAAGCATGATTGCCACCTTCTAATACTAGTTCAGAAAACGAAGTAGGTAAATTTTTTTTGTAGTTTTCATATTTCTCATGATTTAAGACCTGATCGTTTGAACCATAAATCGAGAGAACGAAAAGGTCTGTATCTGATAGATCCTTTGTAGAATAAGCACCTAATAAAATAAGCCCTTTTAATCGTGATATATTTTTGGAGGCATAAGAGGCAGCCATAGCACCGCCAAGAGAATGACCGCCAATATACCAATTTGTATACTTGTCTTCATAATCTTTTAAAACCGTATTTGCTTTATTAGGAGATAAGACAGCTAAGTGGAATGGCATTTTTACGAGAAAGCAATCAATTCCATTCTCAGCTAGTTGGTATAATAAAGGAGCATACGCAGTAGATTCAACCTTTGCACCTTGATAAAAAATAAAAGCATTTTCTGATGTTTTAATTTTGTTTGTAAAAGAAATGAAGTCCTTTTCTTCTGTTACTGCTACGATGTTATCACTTTTTAAAAAATTTTTAACCGTAGACTGGCTATGATAGTAATCCTTTACATAGAAAATACACGCAATTCCTAAAAGGAGAAGGAAAAAAACGGTAAAAAAAGTGATAGATTTCTTTAATGTTCTTTTTTTTGACATGATAAGTTCTCCATTTCAAAAGTTTCTTTTCTTAGTATATTCAAGCTCTTATAGAAGAGCGTCTCAATCCTTTGGCAAATGGGAACGGGTGTAAAAGACCGTATAAAGATCAAAAGCACCATCTAAAATTAAACTCACACCAAAAAACATTAATACAAATTTTGGAAGGCCAAAAGGATTCATAATTAAAATAATACCTAAAATAAGAGGTACCACGGTAGAAAAAATAAGAGGTCTTACTACAATGGAAGATTCCTGTTTGGCAGAAATAAGGACCGGAATTTTACCAATACCATCGGCTAGTAAAAGGATTCCAAGCACAAGGGATAAGAAGGAAAATATGATGTTGTAAAATAAAAGGCAGAATACTCCAAGTGCTAGGAATAAAATTCCAAGTGCTTTATCGGAAGTTTGAGCATATCCATCTTTTTGTCCTTGAGAGTAGCGAATAAGTCGAACAATCCCATATACAATACTTCCTCCAAATAAAAGCCATTTGAATAAAGTAAGACATTGAGCTGGGGCAAATAAAAGAGGAATCCCTAATACAATATAAAAAATGGATATCCAAAGAGAGGTTTTTCTTGTCCAAAAAAATTCAAACATTATCATTTACTCCTTTCGTAAAAATTTCTTATCATATTGCGATAAATATATAGAAAAAATAATATATTATTGATAATATAAAGCAAAAGGGAAAAATTTTCAAGGTGATTCGGAAAGAGAAAGGAAATGGAGCTTATACTAGAGAGTAAACGATTGACATCAGAGTTAAAAGGACAAGATATCAAAAAACGTCTCGTAAAAAATTAGAGAAAATAAAGAAGATACAAAATAATGAAAAAATAAAAAACATAAGAAAAGGAGATATGTGTTATGGGAAAATATGTTATGGCACTTGATGCAGGAACAACAAGTAATCGTTGTATTCTGTTTAATAAAAAAGGAGAAATTTGTAGTGTTGCACAAAAGGAATTCACCCAGTATTTTCCAAAGCCAGGTTGGGTAGAACATGATGCAAATGAAATATGGTCTACTCAATTAGGCGTTGCGGTAGAAGCGATGCAAAAGATCGGAGCGACAGCAGAAGATATTGCTGGGATTGGTATTACAAATCAAAGAGAAACAACGATTGTTTGGGATAAAAATACAGGAGAGCCAGTCTATCATGCGATTGTATGGCAATGCCGTCGTACATCGGAATATTGTGATACATTAAAGGAGAAAGGACTACAAGATACTTATCGAAAGAAAACTGGGCTAATTATTGATGCTTATTTTTCAGGAACAAAATTAAAATGGATTTTAGATGAAGTAGAAGGAGTAAGGGAGCGAGCAGAGAAAGGAGAATTATTATTCGGTACGGTGGAATCTTGGCTCATTTGGAAATTGACAAAAGGTGCTGTTCATGTGACGGATTATTCCAATGCATCAAGAACTATGCTTTATAATATTTATGATTTAAAATGGGATGATGATATTTTAGAAGAATTAAATATTCCAAAATGTATGTTGCCAGAAGTAAAACCATCCAGTTGTGTTTATGGTATGGCAGATTCTTCTTTTTTCGGTGGAGAAATTCCAATTGCAGGAGCTGCAGGAGATCAACAAGCAGCCTTATTTGGTCAGACCTGTTTTAAAGCAGGAGAGGCAAAAAACACATATGGTACTGGTTGTTTTATGCTTATGAATACAGGGGAAATGCCCGTTGTTTCTAAAAATGATTTAGTAACGACCATTGCTTGGGGACTAGATGGAAAAGTATATTATGCACTCGAAGGTTCTATCTTTGTAGCGGGAGCTGCCATTCAATGGCTTCGAGATGAACTTCGTATTATTGATACTGCACCTGATTCTGAATATATGGCAACGAAAGTAAAAGATACCAATGGATGTTATGTTGTGCCTGCATTTACAGGACTTGGAGCACCATACTGGGATCAATATGCAAGAGGGACGATCGTTGGTATTACGAGGGGAGTCAATAAATATCATATTATTCGTGCCACGTTAGAGTCACTTGCTTATCAGACAAATGATGTTTTAAAAGCAATGCAAAATGATGCAGGAATTACACTTTCTTCTTTAAAAGTAGATGGTGGTGCTTGTGCGAATAATTTTTTAATGCAATTCCAAGCAGATATTATTGGTGCACCAGTGAAAAGGCCGATTTGTGTTGAGACAACGGCGATGGGAGCAGCTTATCTTGCAGGTCTTGCTGTAGGTTATTGGGCCAGCAAAGAAGAGGTTGTGAAAAACTGGAAAATCTCAAAAATATTTGAGCCAAATATGAGTGAAGAAAGAAGAAAAGAATTAGTAGATGGTTGGGATAAAGCTGTGAAATATTCTTTTGGTTGGGCAAAAAATTAGAGAAAGAATATAAGAATTGTAACTTCTACAGTTAGAGTGCTCAGGGGGAATAGCCCTTATGGTTTCTGGAAAGACAGAGTCAGATATTCCAAAGGAGAAAATCTTTGATTGTATGGTAGCATTGAGAGAAAAAAGTGTGAAAGCACCGATTCATATTGGAGATATATTAGTAGAAAATATTGCGAAAACCGGTGTGAATTTTATTGCCACAAAAGAAGTGGGAGAGAGATAAAAAATCCAATTGACAAAAAATAGAAAATTTACTATACTGAAATCAATTATAATAAGAAAGTGGTGGGAAGATGAGTAAAAATTTTTGTAGATAATGATAACTCAATAAAGAGCGAAAGAAAACACAAATAGTTTGTGTTTATTTCGAATGTCACTGCAAGAATTTTGTGTCTTTCTATAAAAATAGTGTTGTCTGCAAATATGAGAAATTCGTGAAACGTGTTTCTTATCGTTTGCATGAATTATGATAGCATTTTATCGTAGTCTAAAGTTCTCAGCGATTCGTTGAGAACTTTTTTTTGCGAAAACAACGCACAATTTGTTCGACTGCAGTGATCCGTTGATAGAATAGGAGGAACTTCAATGTCACAAATTCAAATCAAAGACTTAACATTTTATTATGAAGGCAGTTATGACTTAATTTTTGAACATGTGTCCTTTACATTGGATACTGATTGGAAGTTAGGTTTGATCGGAAGAAATGGAAGAGGAAAGACAACATTATTAAACTTATTGCTTGGAAAATTTTCTTATAGTGGAACGATTACAAAGTCAGTGGAATTTGACTATTTTCCATTTCAAGTAGAAGAGGAAAAGAAGGAACATAATACAATCGAATTAATAGAAGAATGGTACCCTCAATATGAGTTTTGGAAACTTTGTCGGGAACTTAATTACTTAAAAGTAGAAGCAGATGTATTATATCGACCATTTTCTACTTTGAGTAACGGGGAACAGACAAAGATTATGTTGGCCATTTTGTTTTTAAGAGAAAATCACTTTTTATTGATTGATGAGCCGACAAACCACTTAGATCAAGAAGGAAGAGAACTGGTAGCTGATTATTTAAGAAGAAAAAAAGGCTATATTTTAGTTTCGCATGATCGGTATTTTCTAGATCGATGTATTGATCATGTGATGGCAATTAACAAACAAAATATTGATGTGGTGCAAGGAAATTTCACCAGTTGGTATGAAAATAAAAGAAAGCAAGAGGAAAGCGAGGTAAAAGAAAATGAACGATTAAAAAAGGAGATTACTCGTCTAGAAGAGGCAACAAGAAGGACAAAGAATTGGTCCGATCATGTGGAAAAGACAAAGACTGGTAGAAGTCCTTTCGAGGCAAAAGTTGATCGCGGGTATATTGGACATCAAGCGGCAAAAATGATGAAGCGTTCTAAGGGAATACAAGATAGAGCCAATGCCCAAATCGAAAAGAAAAAAGAGTTGATGAAAAATATCGAGCAGATGGAGGCATTAAAAATTTACCCTTTATCCTATCATAAAAAAGAGCTTTGTTCGATTAAAGAGGGGCGATTATATTATGGGGAAACTCTCATTACAGAAGGAATCAATGCTACGATTTTACAAGGGGAAGTAACCGTATTAGAAGGAAAAAATGGTTGTGGGAAATCTACTTTTTTAAAAGCGTTTGCTAAGTTGGCAAACGGACAGGAAGATGGAGAGGACATAAAAGTAATGGGAGAACAAGTGAATGTTCAAAAAGGGCTTGTGATTTCTTATGTACCACAAGATACTTCTTTTTTGAAGGGAAGTTTAGATGAGTACATGGAACAGTGGAACATGGATCCGACGATTTTTAAAATGCTTCTTAGAAAACTGGATTTTTCGAGGGAACAGTTTGAAAAGCCGATGGAATCTTATAGTGCAGGACAAAAAAAGAAAGTATTATTAGCTCGAAGTCTATCCGAAAAGGCTCATATTTATATATGGGATGAACCTCTTAATTATATTGATATTTTTTCTAGAATTCAAATAGAGGAACTGATAAAAAAGAATCATCTTACAATGATTTTAGTGGAGCATGATAAAACATTTACGGAACATTTAGGGGATCAAATCATAAGATTAAAACGTGTTTCCAATGATGAAAAAGAGCAGGAATAAAAAAAGTTAAAAATTTATCATTATTTGAATCAATTGTCTTGATAAAGCAGAAGGAGTTTTCTATAATAGGAAAGGCACAAATGATACTGGTAAGAAATAGCAAAAATGAAAAAGAATATTTCTTATTATTAGAAAGCTAAAGAGGGAGTTCGGTCAAATGAATACAAACGATTTAATGATTGAGAACATGAACAAAAACAAAAAGCTTATAGCAATGTCTTTGCCAATCTTCGTAGAATTAATGTTACAGCTTTTGGTAGGTAATATCGATCAGATTATGGTAAGCCGTGTTTCTCAGTCTTCGGTGGCATCCATTGTCAATGCCAATCAAGTGATGAATTTAGTCATTATTGTACTTAGTATGTCAGCGGCGGCTACAACGATTATTTTATCCCAATATTTGGGGGCAAAAGATGAAAAAAGTGCTTCAGAAATCTGCATGGCATCCATTGTGATGATTATTGTTGCAGGGCTTGGAACGACGATTTTTATTGCGATTTTACATCAACCGTTGTTTCGGTTTATGCACGTACAAAAAGAAGTGTTAAGGGAAGCCAGTCTTTATTTATTAATTGTTGCTGGATTTAATGTAGTACAAGGTGTTTATCTTGTGTTCTCTGCTATTTTAAGAGCCTTCACATTAATGAAAGAAGTCATGTTCGTATCCATTATTATGAATGTGATGAATATTGTAGGAAATGCAATTTTAATCAATGGATGGTTTGGATTTCCACAGTTAGGAGTTGTAGGGGCAGCTATTTCCACTGCTTGTAGTAAAGTAGTAGGAATGCTTTTAATGATTTACATTTTTAAGAAAAAAATCAATGTTCCACTTAGTCTTTCTTATTTAAGACCATTTCCATGGGGACATTTAAAAAAGATTCTTCGAGTGGCAGTGCCATCTGGAACAGAAAGTCTTTCTTATAATGCTTCTCAGATGTGTATTTTAAGCGTTGTCAATCAATTTGGAACTCTTGTAACAGCCACAAAGGGATATTGTAGCATTTTTGCAAATATTTCTTATGTCTATGCATTGGCAATTGGAGAGGCAACACAAGTTGTGTTAGGTTATTTTATCGGTTCTAAAAGGCTTGACTTAGTGAGAAAAAGAGTTTATATGACAACCGTTATCGCTCTGATTACTTGTGTTGGAGTATCCACATTATTATTTTTAGGTGGAAATTGGGTCTTTTACATTTTTACAGACGCTCCTACGATTATTTCTCTTGGAAAGAAAATTCTTGGAATCGAGATTATATTAGAATTTGGAAGAGCGGTTAATATTGTTATGACCCGTTCTTTAGTATCCGTTGGAGATATAAAAACACCGACGATAGTAGGAATTATTTTTCAGTGGTGTGTTGCACTTGCTGGTTCTTACTTCTTTGGAATTCATTTAGGATTAGGGCTAATTGGTGTTTGGATTGCTATGACAATGGATGAGTGTTTAAGAGGAATTATTTTCTTTATTCATTTTGGAAGAGAAAAGTGGAAAAAGAATTGGAAATTTGAAAGCGAATAGAGAAACCAAAAAGGCGTTGTTGATAAAAGTCAATTATCAACAACGCCTTTTTCTATGCCTTTTTTAGTATGAAAAGTTGTTTCTTATTGTTTGCTTCCCCAGATACACATATTATCCCCAAGTGCAGTAAATGTCATGACTTCTTTTTGGGAGGACTCATTTGGCATTTTTAAGAAATAGCCTTTATACGTGGTGCCATCAATGGAAAGAGAAACATTTGGAGTATTTTCTTTTACCGTCCAAGTTCCAGAAATGGAATCATCTTCGCTTGTAATGCTACCATCTTCTTTTAATGTAATGGTGATTGCTTTTACAATTCCAACATCTCCTGTACCTGAAGCTTGGAAGTAGGCAGTTGGAAGATGGGTAATAAACTCATAATCTCCGACGTATTCTTCTTTTGCGTATCCACTAGGGGAAAGGGATTCTTCCGCATATTCGTAAGGGGCGCTAACAAGCCAACCATCTTCGTTGACAAATAGTTGCTGGGTGCGAACTTGATGTTCTTCTCCACGGTTGGAAAATCTCGTATGATAAACGAGAAAAATGCGTCCGTCTTCATCTACGAAAGCGGAATTATGTCCTTGTGCCACACGAATTTCAGAAGAACCGCTCCAACTATAAGAGCTCATAAGACGAATTCCGATTTTTAAGAAAAGGTTGTTAGCGGAACTTGTATAAATAGAAGAATTTCCATTTTGATCTACGTAAGGACCTGTAATTTCTTTTGAGCGGAACACTCTCATTTGATATCCACCAGAAGCTGTGAGACCACCATAAGACAAGAAAAGGTAGTAATAGCCATTGGTATGAATAATATAAGCACCTTCTCCAGAAACTTCGTGTCCACCAGCGATTTTATATCCATAATAAGCATCGGAAACATCTTCTTTTGTTTCATAAGAAACAGAGTAGTCTCGAAGTCCTGTTTTTGGATCGAGTTTTAGCATATAAATTCCGCCAAACCAAGAGCCAAAAGCCATCCAAAGATCGCCATTTTCATCATATTTTACACAAGGATCAATGGCATTTAACTTCGTATCTTTTGTGGATTGATAGCGGGAAAGATCTGCATTTTTGCCTAATACTTGATAGACGTCCGTATAGGATGCTGGGTGAGTCGTTGTATTAAAGCCTGAAAATACAACGGGACCAACATAAGTATAAGGGCCTGTGACCTTATCGGCTGTCAATAAGACGATAGCAGAATTCCATTCATCACCATTAATACTCATATACATACAGTATTTCTTCATATCTTTATTATAAATAACATCGGGTGCCCACATATTTCCTTGGATATCAGGATTGCTATCGGTTTTACAATAGTTTTCCCAAAGATCGGTAAACATTGTCTTATATTCCGTATTGATATTTGTTGAAATATTTTCCCAACTGATGAGATCGTCGCTTTTTGCCCAAGCTCTATGAGAGCCGAAAATATAGTAAGAACCATCTGCTTTTATAATAGAAGGGTCATGGACACTGACTCGTTTGTAATAACGCTTCTTAGAAGAAGTTGCGGTTTGAGTGTTGGATTCTTGTTGAGAAGCAGTGGAAAGATTTGTTGCAGTATTGGATTGGCATCCTGACAGAGCAAAGGAAGTAACAAGTGTTGCAGTTAAGAGTGTTGCAAAAAATTTGTTTTTCATTTAAAATCCCCCGTTCAATAAAAATAAATTAATTTAGAAAAATATATAGAATATAGTTACTTGTAGTAAACCATAATTTATGAAATTCGTCAATAGTGAGTATGAAATAATAGAAAAAATTATTCTATTTGTATAAAAAAACGTTGGTAGTTTTCCACAGATTTCGAGTGGTTTTTTGTGTATAATAACAGAATTATTTTATATTAATCTAAAATAATATTTATTATAGTAAAAGATAGACAAAAAAATAATGAAAATTTGTATAGTTTAAAATTGGTTTCCGGTTGACACTATGCATATAAAATATTATAATTTGGTTACGAAATGTTTATAAATTTCATAAAAAAATTAAAAATAATATATAATATTTATTTGAAATTACAAATATTTATCTTATATATGGGAAAATGTTTTATTGTTTTATGAAGGTTATAAAAAACAGAGCGGAAAAAGTGAGGAAAATAGTTTAAAATAATTTAAAATTATTTATATAAATAAAAAGTATAAAGGCAGGAGGAGAAGAGATGAGAATGAAAGGGTTCGGAAAAAAGGGCGTGGCAATTTTCTTTGCTACAGCGCTTGTTTTACAAAGCTGTGCCTTTACCGTTTCCACAAATGATGTATGGGCATCAGGGGAAAAGCAACCATCGGTTACAAAGAGTGAACAAACAACAAATGAATTCACAAGTGAAAAATTGCAGTCTAGTTATACAAGAAAAAAAGAAAACTATACTGCCTCTCCTTATGAAGGAGAAGAGATAAGCTATTCTATGAGCGAAATTTTTTCACAAGAGAAAGGGGACGATGGTGCTACGTTAGTATCCGATACGAAAGGATATGAAGGAGCAGATAAAGTGTTAAAGCTAGAAAGGACATACGATGCCAAGTTAGTATTTGATGTTCCAGAAACGGCACTTTACTACATTTGTTTTGATTATTGTTCTTATGATGATACCGTTCTTCCTGCCACAATGGGGTTGAAATTAAATGGAGATTATCCTTTTTATGAAGCGAGAAACTTATCCTTTGAAAGCAACTGGAAGGATGCAAAAGAAGTTAACTATGATCGATATGGCAACCAGATCGTATCGATGCCAGAAAAAGAAATTTCATGGCAAAGCAAATATGTGATGGATTCTAGCTATCGTTATACGATGCCTCTTATGGTTTCTTTAGAAAAGGGAAAGAATACAATAGAATTAGAACTTTCCGAAGGAAATTTACTTCTTGGAAGTATGAAATTAGTCCGTCCGTTTGAAGTATCTGCTTATGAAGGAGCAAACGAGGCAAATGGGGATCAAATCATTGAGATTCAAGCGGAAGATTTTTATGGGAGAAATGACTCTTCGATCCGAGGAACTTGTGAATATGATGTGAACCTTTCTCCTTATAATGTGAAGAACAAGGTGTTAAATACCATCGATGGAGATTCCTTTACCGATGCAGGGCAAACGGTTACTTGGCAAGTGAATGTAGAGGAAGCAGGAGAATATTACATAGCGATGAATTACTGCCAAGATGATAAAAATGATTTTCCAGTGTTTGCCGACATTGCTGTTGATAATACGATTGTCAATGAAGCTTTTAAAGACTATGCGTTTCCTTATGTAAAAGATTTTACAATGATGAAGCTATTAGACAGCGATAACAACTATTTAAGTGTTTATTTAGAAAAAGGAACGCATACCATAAGCCTTACATTGAGTGCGGAGCCATTGCGAGAGTTGTTTGAAAAAATCGAAGAAGTGATGAACAATATTAACGATCTTTCTTTGGAAGTGACAAGAGTCGCAGGAACGAATAAAGACCGCTATCGAGACTTTGATTTAGAGGCATATATTCCAGATTTAGGAGAAAAATTAAAACTTTGGGCAAAAGAGTTGGATGAGATGGTGGAAACCATGTCCGTTTATAATCCAGATGTCAAAGAAATTGGAGCTCTTTCTTCTATTGGAATTGCATCCAATCAGTTAAGGAGTCTTGCAAAAAAGCCAAATGAATTAATTTATCGTATGGCAGAACTTGCGACGAGTACCAACTCTGCAAACCAATATTTAGCAAATGAAATTGATACATTAAATAAAAATAATCTTTCCATTGATCGAGTTTGGTTATTCCAAAAAGATTCCGAAAAAGAGTTGCCAAAAAAAGCAGGGCTAATTCGTTCAGCCGTGTCACAAGTATCTCGATTTGCCACTTCCTTTATGGAACAGGCGTACTCTACGAGCAATGGAGATAAAGAGCACCTCCAAGTATGGGTAAACCGTTCTAGACAGTATCTAGAGGTGATGCAAAAACTCATCGATGAAAAATTCACACCAGAGACAGGAATCGAAGTGGATCTTTCTTTGATGCCCGATCAGAATAAATTAATTTTAGCTAACGCATCGGGAGATTCTCCTGATATTGCCACTGGATTAAATTATGCACAGCCATTTGAATTAGGGATTCGTGGAGCGTTAAAAGATTTAACGGAGTTTGAGGATTATAAAGACGTTTTCTCGCAATTTGAGGAAGGATTATTAGTGCCCGCTACCATTAAAGATGGAATTTATGCTATTCCAGAGACGATGAACTTTTGGGTATTATTTTATCGGGAAGATATTTTAGAGAAACTGGGAATCGAAATACCAGATACGTTAGAAGAAGTGAAAAATATTTTACCAGAACTTCAAATGCGAGGAATGAATTTTTACTATCCAACGGCTGGCATGATTGCCATGAAAAACTTCCACGGAACAACACCATTGTTGTTCCAAAATGGAGCAAATCTCTATGGAGATTCTATTTTAAACAATGCTATTACAAGTGAAGAGTCGGTAGAAGGCTTTAAAGAGCTTACGGATTTATTCACCATTTATAACTTACCAAAAGACATTCCAAGTTTTTATCAACATTTTAGAAATGGGGATCTGCCAATTGGAATCGCGGATATTACAACGTATAACCAGCTGTTAAATGCAGCACCAGAAATTGAAAACTCTTGGAAAATTGCAAAAGTTCCAGGAACTGTTGATGAAGAAAGCGGTGAAGTCGTTCGTTATCAATGTGCGGGAGCAGAAGATATCGTTATGTTTGAATCCAATGAAGAAAGAGAAGCTAAGGCATGGGAATTTATGAAATGGTGGACTTCAGCAGGGATTCAAGCGGAATATGGACAGATGATGCAAATTTCTTATGGCGATGAATATATGTGGAATACTGCCAATACAGAAGCTTTTGGCATGCTTCCATGGAAGAGTGATGATAAACAAGTTATTTTAGAACAGGCAGAATGGATTGTAGAAGCACCACGTGTTCCAGGAAGTTATATGGTAGAACGTGAATTGAGTAATGCCTATAACTCCATTGTTGTAGATGGAAAAACCCTTCGAACGACCCTTGACGATGCGGCAAAAAATATCGATCGAGAAACGGAGAGAAAGTTAGAAGAGTTTGGGTATTTAAAAGATGGGGAAGTGGTAACCGAATATGAAACACCGACCGTTGAAACGGTTCGAAAGATTCTAGGTAAGGACAATTAGGAGGGAGAGAATGGCTACAATACAACAAACAAGGGGGAAAACCTTGATCGCAAAAAGGGAAAACTCGAACCGAAAAGCATATGTTTTTCTTTTACCCTATTTGCTTTTATTTACCGCATTTATCGTAATTCCAATGATCGTGGCGATAGGACTTTCGTTTACTAGTTTCGATACGATTCAAACGCCGACGTTTAGCGGATTTATGAATTATGTAACCTTATTTACAAAAGACCAAGTTTTTATGCAAAAGGTACTGCCAAATACAATTGTTTATGCATTGATTGTAGGACCAGGAGGATATTTATTATCCTTCTTGGTCGCTTGGGCATTAGCGCAGTTAGAGCCAATATCAAGAACCATTTTAACGGTTATTTTCTATTCTCCAAGTATTACCGGATTAACAGCAATGACCGTACTTTGGAAAGTTATTTTCTCAGGGGATCAGATGGGGTATTTAAATAGTATTTTAATGAAAATAGGAGTCATTGATGAACCAATTTTATGGCTCATCGATGTTCGATATTTGCTTCCTATTATGATTATTGTTGCCCTTTGGTCCAGTATGGGAGTTGGTTTTTTAGCTATGTTAGCAGGCATTTTAAATGCCGATGAGAGCCTTTATGAGGCGGCAGCTATTGATGGGGTGAAAAATCGCTTCCAAGAAATGATCTACATTACCATTCCAACAATGAAACCACAGATGTTATTTGGTGCGGTTATGGCCATTGTAAGTACGTTCCAAAATGGTGCCATTGGCGTTCAGCTTGCAGGCTCAAACCCAACTCCTCAATATGCAGGGCAGTTAATTGTTAACCATATTGAAGACTATGGATTTATTCGATATGAAATGGGATATGCCGCAGCTGTGTCTGTCATATTACTTGCAATTGTATGGATTTTCTCAAAAATATTTGGAAAACTGTTTTCTAGCAAAGACTTGTGATGGGAGGGAAGAAAATGAGCAGTTACCGTGGAAACCGTATTAATCCCCAAAGATTTGAAAAAGGACAAATAAAAATTTTATTAGTGTTAATCCCACTTGCAATTTTCTTTGGATTGCCAATTGTATTTTTAATTTGTCATGCTTTTAAGCCGATGGACGAATTGTTTGCCTATCCTCCTAAATTTTATGTTGTAAGGCCAACGCTTGATAACTTTGGAAAATTATTAAAAGCATCATCAACTTCTGGAATTCCAATTAGCCGATATGTATTTAATAGTGTGATTGTATCCGCCATCGTCATTGTTGCCAGTGTTATTTTTGCTACGATGTCAGGTTTTGCACTATCCAAATTAAAATTCCGTGGCAAAAATACGATTTTGGAAATTAACAATGCAGCATTGATGTTCGTACCAGTTGCTGTTATGATTCCACGCTATTTAATTGTGGATATTTTAGGGTTAAAAGACACTTATTTGGCCCATATTCTTCCAATTATTGCATTGCCAGTTGGGCTGTTTTTAGTAAAACAATTTATTGACCAAATACCAGATAGTTTAATTGAGGCAGCTTATATTGATGGTGCTGGAGAGTTTCGAATTTATTGGAAAATTATTCTTCCATTAATAAGACCAGCCATTGCTACTTGTGCGATTTTAGCCTTTCAACAAGTTTGGACTAATGTGGAAACTTCCAACTTATATATTGATAACGATGGAATGAAGACATTACCATTTTACTTAAATACATTTATTAGTTTAAATAATAATAATGTAGCAGGACAAGGAATAGCGGCAGCAGGAGCTTTGCTTTTATTTTTACCAAACTTCTTAATGTTCCTTGTGCTTCGTAAAAGCTTTATGAACACGATGGCAAATTCTGGACTGAAATAAAAAAGGGGAGGCAACGTATGAAAAACAGAATAAGAAAGCTCTTGATTGGAGTGTTCGCATTGTTGTTGGCATTACCCCTTCCAGTTGCGAAAGTATTTGCAGAAGTGCCATATAAAACGTATATGGTAGATGGATATGGAAGGATATTAGAAACACAAACCGCTTATACTCCAGTGCAAGCGATTACAAGAATCGGAGAAGTTTCCTTTGAGACACCAAGAGATTTGACGATTTCAAAAGAAGGACTTCTTTATATTGCGGATTCTTCCAAAAAAGTAATTTTGGTTTCTGATAAAGAAGGAAATCTGATTCAGACAATTGGAGAAGGTGTGTTAGTATCTCCAACCGGTGTGAGTGTTACAAAAGATAATACGATTTATGTGGCAGATCAAGGGGCTCAAAAGATTTTTGTCTTTAACAAAAAAGGAAAATTAATTAAAGAATATGGAAGACCAGATTCTCCTATCTATGGGGAAAAACAGAGTTTTAAACCGACGAAGATCACCGTTAATAATGGTGGGAATATGTATGTGATATGCGAAGGAAATACAAACGGTATTGTACAGATTAGTCCTTCTAACGGAGGTTCTTTTCTAGGGTATTTTGGAACCAACTACACCTTTTTAAATCCATTACAGATGATTCAACGAATCATTTTAAACGATGCCCAAAGAGCCAAATTATTAGGAAATATTCCATCGACACCGACGAACTTTTGTATTGATGACAATGGGCTTATCTATACGGTGACACAAGGAAATAAAAACTATACATTAAAAAAATTAAATATTGCAGGAACAAACCTATTAGGAGAAGACGATTATTATGCGGATCTTCCAGTGGCGGTCACAACAGGAAATTATGACAACGTTTTTGTAGCAGATAACGATGGATATGTCTATGAATATAACAGCGAAGGCGAACTGCTTTTTGTATTTGGCGGTCGTGACGATGGACGATATCGAATTGGACTCTGTTCCAAAGTAGAAGCCATTGCCGTAGATGAAGAAGATAATATTTATCTGTTAGATTCGGATAAACGTCAAATTCATATATTTCGACCAACAGAGTTTACCGATAACTTACATAATGCGTTGTACTTATATTCCAAAGGACGCTACACGAAAAGTAAAGAACCTCTTACCGAAGTGCTTACAATGAATAGCTTGTTTGATTACGCCAATAAAGCTATGGGAAGAGCGTATTTACAAGAAGAAAACTATGAAGAAGCGTTGCGATATGCAAGACTTTCCAAAGATTATGATGGATATTCCGATGCATTTTGGGAAATTCGAAATCTATGGCTTCAAGAAAATTTAGTAACTGCCTTTTTACTATTGGTAGGAATTTTCGTTGGAATTAAAATACTACGAGTCATTCAAAGAAAATACCGTGTTTTTCAGCCTGTGTTATCGAAAATTCAGCAAGTAGGACAAATAAAACTTGTTACACAAGTGCGGTATGGAACGTATTTTATGAAACATCCGATTGATGGCTGTTATGGGGTGCGAAGAGAAGGAAAGAATTCTTACCTTTGTGCGAACTTATTGCTAAGTGCTTTCGTTATTATTTGGATTATTAATAAATATTATATAGGCTTTTTATTCCGAGGCGTTGTGGAAGGAAGATATAACTTAGTTTCTGATATTGCAGGAGTTTTAATTGTATTCTTTTCCATTGTAATTTGTAACTATTTAGTCGTTACAATTAATGAAGGAGAAGGATCATTTCGTCAGGTGTATTGCGGCTTTGCTTATTGCTTCGTGCCATTTTTATTGTTAAAACCATTTGTCATTATTATAAGCAACGTAATTACTTATAACGAACAGTTTATTATAAAATTTTTAAATTTATTTATTGTGGCTTGGATGTTAGTTCTTCTTTTTGTCATGATAAAAGAAATTAATAACTACTCTGTGTTACAGACAATAAAAATTATTTTATTAACTTTATTTACGTTATTAATTATGGCGTTAGTCGTATTTATTATTTACATGTTATTTACACAAGTCATCAACTTTGTTGTGACACTAATAAGAGAGGTGGTGTATCGGTTTGAATAAAAAACGGTTCAGTAAAAAAACTTTTGCATTTCTTTTGTCAGCGATGCTCGCGTTTCATACAGTGACAGCAGGTGCTGTTGTAGGGGATGAAAATGCCGATACCAAGCAGTCTACAGCCACAGAGATGACAGAAAATACGACGGCTACGGAAAATACAACGGAAGGAGAAGCTACAAATAGTACGAGTGGAGGAACGGTTGGAGAAGCCGTTGATAGTACAGGAGTTGTACAGCTATCCAATGAAAAAGCCGTAGAACAGGCCATTTATCCAGAGTCAAAAGAAGAGATTATGGGGCATAAACGCATTTTATCAAAAGGTAATTATGAAATGTATTTAAAAGAAGAAACCCTTTCTATTTTGATTCGAGACAAGAGAACAGGGGTTATTATGGAATCCACAGTTCAGGATAATGATGGAAAAAGTAATGCCGCTTGGCAAGGATTTATGCAGTCAGGGATTGCCATTGAATTACAAGAAGATGTCAATACACAACAGCCTAAATTAGATTTAATTAATTCTGGGGCAGAAATTGATGTGACAGTGGGAACCGATGGATTTGTAGCTAAGATTGTCTATCCAAAACAACAGATTTCTCTAGAACTTCAAGTGACTTTAAATGATGATGGAAGTTTTGTTGCAAAAATTCCAGATGACTCTATTATAGAGGAATCAGAAAAGTCAAAAATTGGGAATCTCTATGTTTATCCATTTTTAGGATATACCTATTTAGGGGAACGAAAAGGATATATGCTCGTTCCCGATGGGAATGGCGCTTTAATCAACTTAGAGGATAAAGAAGGTCGTTTCTCTATGGCATACTCTCAAAAGGTCTATGGAAGCGATATTGGAATTGATTCCTCTTATGTACTTTCTCTCTTCTGGGATTCTTATCAAACAGTAAACGATGGAGAGAATATTATGGCCCCTGTCTATGGAATGGTGCATACGGATTCGGATATGGGATATTTAGCCATTATTGAAAGTGGAGCAGAAGCAGCAACGATTGAGGCGTATCCAAATGGTGCTTATACAAACTATAACTGGATTTCGGCAAAGTTTATGAAACATACGGTTTATACACAGCCAACGTCAAAGTCTGGTGGTTCTGTTTCTAGAGTAACCGATAAAATTCCATATGATATTCAGATTCGATATAACTTCGTAGGAAAAGGGGAAGCCGATTATACAGGGCTTGCAAAATCGTATCGTCAATATTTATTGAAAGAAGGCGGATTAGAGGCGACGGATCATGGATTTAAAATCCGTTTGGATTTCCTTGGAACAGAGCGAGAAAATTGGCTGTTTTTTAAACGGGCGGTCACAATGACAACGGTGGAACAGATTCAAACAATTTATAAAGAATTGGAGGAAGTTGGAGTAACCGATATCCTTTCTTTTTATAAAGGCTGGCAAAAAGGTGGAGTTTACAGCTTGCCAGTTGCTGATTATAAAGCGGATTCTAAAATTGGTGGCACAAAAGCGTTAACAGAGCTTATAGAGGAGACGCAAGATACAAATATTGATTTTTATTTACATACGGATGGTCTTCGTGCCAATCCAGATACTGGAAATACGACGTTTCATGTTGTGAAAAAAATTGATAAACGTCTGTATCAAGAAGAGACGTATAAAGAAGTCTATGAAACGATGAAGTTTTTAACACCAACGAGAAGCAAAACTCTTTTAAATCAGTTGACAAAAGAGATGAAACAAAAAGGGATAGAAAAGTTAGCCTTAAATGGCGTTGGAAACACATTATTTACTTGGACTTATAATGGAAAATCTCATATGCGTTCCGATACGTTACAAGAATATGACAGCATGTTTTCTGAATTAAAACAAAACACAGATTTGATCTTAGATGAGCCATTTGCCCCTTATTGGAAATATATCGATGGAATTACCGATATGCCAGTTTCGGATTCGGACTACATTTTTACGGATGAAAGTATTCCGTTTTTATCCATCGCGTTAAAAGGTGTTATGCCAATGTATGCCGATTATACGAATTTTGAGGCGGATAAGCAGAAGTTTTTCTTAAAATTAGTGGAAACAGGAATTTATCCATCGTTTTATTTAACATGGGAAGATCCAAGCGAATTAATCAATACTAATTCCAACTTCCTTTATACATCAAAATATAGCACTTATAAAAAAGAGATTCAGGAATATTATGATGAACTTAAGAGTTTAAACGATAAGATAGCAGGTGCTACCATTGAAGATCATAAAAAGAAAGGCAATCTTGTGGTTGTCACATATTCCAACGGAACAAAAGTATATGTAAACTACGGAGAACAACAAGTGGAAGAGGATGGTGAAAGAATCCCAGCATTATCATATAAGGTAGGTGATACAAAGTGAGACAGAAAAGCGAACCAAACAAAAAGTATCGCCCAGGGCGATTGCAGGCAAGAGAAGATCGAGTTGGGTATTTATTCGTAGCTCCTTGGATGCTCGGCGCTATTATTTTTGTCATCTATCCTCTTTTTCAATCCTTTGTTTTCGCTCTTAATAAAATTAAGATGACGCCAAAAGGAAGAATTAGCACTTTTGTCGGAATGAAGAATTTTACAAACATTTGGGCGGAAGATCCAGACTTTGTGACAAAACTTATGACGTATCTGGCAGAAACTATATTAGCCATACCAGTTATTGTTGTGTTTGCTTTAATGATTGCCATGTTATTAAACGGCAAAATCAAATGTAGAGGATTTTTTCGATTGATTTTTTTCTTGCCAGTTATTATTGCCAGCGGACCTGTTATGAATCAGTTGACGGATCAAGGTGCTGCAACAATACCAGTTATGGATGCTACTATGATAGAGCAGTTGCTCGATCAATATTTACCGCACTTTTTAGCAGAGCCTATTGGAAGTGTATTTTCAAACTTTGTTATGTTGCTCTGGTATTCTGGTGTACAAATTTTACTCTTTTTAGCAGCTTTACAAAAAATCGATGCTTCTTTATATGAGGCAGCAAAGATTGACGGTGGTTCCGGTTGGGAATGTTTTTGGAAAATTACATTGCCAACGATTAAACCGATGATTTTATTAAATGCCATTTATACGGTTGTCTTTATGTCAAACAACGAGCAAAACGATATTATTAACTTAATCTATACAACGATGTTTTCGGTTGATGGAGGATATGGTTATGCATCGGCAATGGCATGGATGTATTCCATTATTGAGCTATTTATGATTGGTGTTGTAACGTTAATTATTGCTGGGCGAAAAGATGAATATGAAAAAAATATAAAAAGGCATAAAAAGCAGATGAGAAAACAAGCTCGTCTACAACGGAAGCTGGAAAGGAGGAGAGTAAGACATGAAACAAAGAGGAGAAGGGAACAAAGGAAGGCAATTACAACAAAATAAGGCGGTGACCCTTTATAAGAGGAGTAAAAAAGATGCCATAAAACGGTTTTTATTTGGAAGTAAAGATAAAGAAGGAATTGGTAAGCAAACCGTCGTCTATGTTTTATTATTTAGTATTGGATTTGTTTACTTATATCCCCTTTTATATATGATAAGCAAAAGTTTTATGTCAGTGGATGATTTATTGGACACTTCCATTAACTGGTTACCAAGTACCTTATATGTAGCCAATTATGAAAATGCGGCAAAGGCAATGGATTTTTGGAATACATTAAAAGATTCCATTATCGTAGCAGGCGTTCCGACCTTAATTAATATGTTCGTCTGTGCCGTCATTGGATACGGATTTGCCCGTTATGATTTTCGTGGGAAGAAACTGATGATGGGAATTTTATTATTCTCTTTTGTCCTTCCGCCACAGATTACAATGATGCCAACGTATGTTTTATATTCTGATATTGGTATATTAAATTCCTTAAAGGCATTTATCATTCCTGCTATTTTAGGGCAGGGATTAAAAAGCCAGTTATACATTTTAGTATATTATCAATTTTTTAAACAAGTGCCAAAGGCGTTAATTGAGGCGGCAAAAATCGATGGAGCAGGTCATTTAAAAGCGTTCTTTAAAATTGCATTACCTTCCGCTGCGCCAGCCATATTAGTTGTATTTTTATTTTCTATCGTATGGTATTGGAACGAAGCGTATTTAACCCAATTGTATGTGGTAGGAGCATTTGCAGGTACCGATAGTTTTAATACACTTGTTGTTGCATTAAAAACATTTGAAGATAGTTATAACTCAGCGGCCAGTGTTGCCAATAGTCAAATGATTAATATCAACGAGTCTATTAAAATGGCAGCTACGATGCTTAGCATTTTACCATTGCTGTTGATGTATTTAGTTCTTCAAAGAAACTTTGTAGAAAGTATTGATCGTACGGGGATTACGGGAGAATAAACGGCAAATACAAGCTGTTATTCAATAAAAGCAAAAATATTTTAAGGAAGAAGGAGGGTTTCATAATGAAATCAAGAAAATTTTTGAATGTTGCTTTGGCTGCGACTATGGTTATGACAATGGCAGCTTCTCTGCTTACAGGGTGTGGCGGCAGTAAGAATGACAAAAAAGGTGAAGGTGATACTTCAAAATCGACGGTGGCAGAAAATGCAGGAGGAGAAAGCACAGGGCTTCCAGAGATGACAAGTGATGAAATCACATTGACTTATGTGCATTTTGATAATGATCCACTAGTACAATTTTTAGCTAAAAAATTTATGGAAAAGTATCCAAATATTACAGTAAAGACTCAATATTATGTAGCGGATGCAGAGTACAATAATACTTTGCTCAATATGGTGCAGACAGGGGATACACCAGACTGCTTTATGATTCTTGGAAATTGTGACTTTGCTCTTTCCAATGGATTATTAGGTGATATGACAGAATATTGGGAAAAAGATGAAGAAAATCAAGCGATTCTCCCAACGATTAATTCAGCAAAAATGGGATATTATGGAACCGATATGAAATTGGCAACGCCAATGAAATTCTTCCCTGATATTGTTTATGCGGATAAGGCAGTTTTTGATAAATTAAATGTAGAAATGCCACCAACAGACTGGACATGGGATCAGATGGTACAATCTTTTAAAGATGTAACATCTCCAGATCAAGGAATTTATGGATTTAACCAGTTCCATTCAATTGTAACGTATTATCCAATTGCAGCGGATAAAAACTGTATCGGTGAATTTGGATGGAATGGTGAATCTTATGATATGAGTTATTGGGCAGAAGGTGTTAACACTTGGGCAGAACTTGTAAATGGCAAATATCATGCACCATACTTTGATACAGACGAAGCAGAAGCATGGTTAGGCGACCGCACAATGTGGGCAGGATATTCAGGAAAAATCGGATATCAGTTAGATGCATTCTGGACTTATTTAAACTTATTTGATACAGCCGACTATCGAAGCAAAGGTATGGAATTTGTGCCTTATACAACTCCTAACGTAGATGGTGGTTCTGGAAATAAACTAGGCGTTTTTGACTTTGGTGGAATTTCCTCTTCTACTGAACATCCAAGAGAAGCTTATGAATTATTAAAATTCATGGGTTGGGGAGTTGATGGTTGGAAAGCAAAACTTGAGGCTTATAAAACAGTAACAGCAGAAGATGGAACACCAATTTGGCAACAGTCTATGCCAGCTCCAATTACAACCGATGAAGATATTTGGAGTGAATTTACACAATCTTACTTCCCAACAGCAAATAGAACGATTGATTCTGTCGTTGATACTCGTACAGGAGAAGCCATTGCTAGCAAAGAAGAAGATGAAAAATATGGAACGTATTGGGACGATTATTTTGCAAACTGTAAAAATGTCATTCCATTTGGTGATACACAAATCCCTGGATTTGCAGATTTTATTGCCAATGCGTACGCAGGAATTGAAGATTCCGTTTTAAATGGTGGAAACGCTTCTGACTATATTGAAGAATTGAATAAAAAAGCAGAAGAAGCACATGCAGCTGCAATGGAAGCCATTGAAGAAATGTATGGAAAATAGAGGATGAAAATAAGGCTGTTGTAAAACGTTCTATTTTACAACAGCCCCCATAAAAAGGGTGAAAGAGAGGGTAACATGAAAGCGTCACAAGTAAAAAATACAGGATATAACGAACCTTTTATTGCACAAAGAGCCGATCCTTTTATTGGAAAAGCCTCTGATGGAACTTATTACTTTACAGCATCTGTTCCGGAATACGATCGGTTAGTATTGCGCCATGCAAAGACCATTGCACAATTAAAGGATGCAAAAGAAGTAGAAATTTGGCATAAACATGAAAGTGGACCACAAAGTAAACATATTTGGGCGCCAGAAATTCACTATGTTTTTGGAAAATGGCATATGTACTATGCGGCTGGGGAAGTAGAAGATATATGGAAAATTCGTCCGTATGTATTGCAGTGCCAAAGCGATGATCCGATGAAAGGGCCTTGGAAAGAATTAGGAGCAATGAAACCAGCAAAAGAAGATAGCTACTCTCTTCGCTCTTTTTCTCTTGATGCTACTATTTTAGAACATAAAGGACGCTGCTATTATATTTGGGCAGAAAAAACAGGAGTGGGAAAACAGATTTCTAATCTCTATATTGCAGAGATGGAGTCTGCAAATCAGCTAAAGACAGCACAAGTGTTGTTGACAACTCCGGATTATGACTGGGAACGAGTGGATTTTTGGGTCAATGAAGGTCCAGCCATTTTAAAACATGATGGTAAGATCTTTTTAACTTATTCTGCAAGTGGTACAGGCGCTTGCTACTGCATGGGACTTTTAAGTGTAGAAGAGGATGCAGAAATTTTAGATCCTCGTGTTTGGAAAAAGGAACGTTTTCCTGTGCTTGCTACAGACGAAGAAAAGGGAATTTATGGTCCAGGGCATAATTCTTTTGTAAAGGCAGAAGATGGAGAAACAGATCTTTGTGTATTCCATTTTCGACAATATGATGAAATAACAGGAGATCCGCTATATGATCCAAACCGACACACGAAGATTATGAAAGTGGGTTGGAAAGAGGATGGAACTCCTAGTTTTCAATATGAAAAAGAAACATGAAATTGGAAGGAGATAGTGTATTTATGGCAAAATTAGTAATTAACACAAATCGAAAATTGAATAAAATTCATAAAGAGATTCAAGGACATTTTTCAGAACATCTTGGTCGCTGCATTTATGAAGGAATTTATGTGGGAGAAGAGTCAGAAATTCCAAATGTCAATGGTATGCGCACCGATGTTGTAGAAGCGTTAAAACAGATCAAAGTACCAGTTCTTCGTTGGCCAGGAGGCTGTTTTGCCGATGAATATCATTGGAAAGATGGTATTGGACCAAAAGAAGAGAGAAAGAAAATCGTCAATACCCATTGGGGTGGCGTTGTAGAAGATAATAGTTTTGGAACCCATGAGTTTTTTGAACTTTGTCGTCAGCTTGGTTGTGAAACTTATGTCAATGGAAACATGGGAAGCGGAACCGTACAAGAGATGTCAGAATGGGTAGAATATATGACATTTGAAGGTATCTCTCCTATGGCAGAATTAAGAGAAAAAAATGGACAAAAAGAAGCTTGGAATGTGGATTTCTTTGGTGTTGGAAATGAAAACTGGGGCTGTGGCGGAAATATGAATCCAGAGTTTTATGGAAATATGTACCGTCGATATCAGACTTATGTTCGTTGCTATGATCCAAAACGTCCGATTAAAAAAATTGCTTGTGGCGCTAATGTTGATGACTACGAGTGGACAGAAAAAGTGATGAAAACGACATTTACGAGATGTCCTGACTTTTTGCACGGATTTATGGATGGATTATCCCTTCATTATTATACGCATCCAGGCGGATGGGAAAACAAAGGAAGTGCCACAGACTTTGATGAAAAAATGTGGTATCAGACAATGAAAAAAACATGGTATATGGAAGAACTCATTCGTCGTCATGGTGCAATTATGGATCAATATGATCCAGAAAAGAAAGTGGGAATGATTATTGATGAATGGGGAACATGGTATGATGTGGAACCAGGAACAAATCCAGGATTTTTATATCAGCAAAATACAATGAGAGATGCATTAGTGGCGGGAATTAATTTAAATATTTTCAATAAACATAGCGATCGTATTCAAATGGCAAACCTTGCCCAGATGGTTAACGTATTACAAGCAGTTCTTTTAACAGAGGGAGAAAAGATGATTAAAACTCCAACGTATCATGTGTTTGATATGTATAAATATCATCAAGATGCAATGTTATTAGATAGTAATATTGAAGTGGAAGAAGTGGGATTAGAAGACCACAACATGGTACCAAACTTAAGTGAATCCGTATCCATTGATGAACAAAATATCATGCATATTACGGTTACAAACTTAGATCTTGAAAAGAGCTATCCGATTGATACAACAATTCTCGGTTCTCATGCAAAAGAGATCAAAGGGGAAATTGTAACGGGACAAATGGGAGATAAAAATACATTTGAAAATCCAGAAGAAGTAAAAGTAGAATCATTTAATGAAGTAACAGAAACAAAAGAAGGAATTCAATTTACAATTCCAGCTTGTAGCGTATTGCATTTAGCGGTTTCTTTATGATGATAATAGGAGCGCTAAGAAGTTTATAAACAAATTTCTTAGCATAAAAAAAGACAATGTTATCGGTTTCCAATGAAGTGAAATTTGAGTAACATTGTCTTTTTGTATTCGTTTTTTATTTCGGTTTTCTTATTTAGTTTTTCTTATTTACTTCCGCCATTTTCATTGCACGAACTTTTAATGGAAGTCCAAATAATGTGATAAAGCCATCAGCATCATGGTGATCGTAAAGTTCTCCTGTTGTAAAGGAAGCTAAAGATTCGCTATATAAACTATATGGAGAAGTAGTACCAGCTTTTATAATATTGCCTTTATAAAGTTTGAATTTCACTTCACCAGTGACATATTCTTGTGTTACATCTACAAAGGCTTGAATGGCTTCACGAAGAGGAGTAAACCATTTTCCTTCATAGACGATTTGAGCGAATTTATTTCCCATATCTTTTTTTGTTTCCATTGTAGCGCGATCCAGCACTAATTCTTCTAATTGAGCGTGAGCTTCCATAAGAATCGTTCCACCAGGTGTTTCATAAACACCGCGAGATTTCATACCTACAACACGGTTTTCTACAATATCTACGATACCGATTCCGTGTTTTCCACCTAATTCATTTAACTTTGTAATAATTTCTGACACTTTCATTTTTTCTCCGTTAAGAGAAGTTGGAATCCCTTTTTCAAATGTCATTGTCACATATTCTCCTTCATCAGGAGCTTGTTCTGGAGAAACACCAAGAACTAATAAGTGGTCATAGTTTGGTTCACAAGCAGGATCTTCAAGTTCTAATCCTTCGTGGCTAATATGCCATAAGTTGCGGTCACGGCTATAACTGCTATCCGCAGAAAATGGAAGATCGATTCCATGTTGTTTGCAATATTCAATTTCATCTTCACGAGATTGCATCGTCCAAACATCGGTCATACGCCAAGGAGCGATGATTTTTAAGTCAGGTGCTAACGCTTTAATTCCAAGTTCAAAACGAATTTGATCGTTTCCTTTTCCTGTGGCACCATGGCAGATGGCAGTAGCACCTTCTTTTCTAGCGATTTCCACTAATTTTTTTGCAATGCCAGGACGTGCCATAGAAGTTCCAAGTAAGTATTTGTTTTCGTAAACAGCGCCAGCTTTTACACATGGCATAATGTAATCATCACAAAATTCATCTACGATGTTTTCAATATAAAGTTTGGAAGCGCCGGATAATTTTGCTCTTTCTTCTAATCCATCTAGTTCTTCTCCTTGACCGCAGTCAACACAACAACAAATAACATCGTAGTTAAAGTTTTCTTTTAACCAAGGAATAATAGCAGTGGTATCAAGACCGCCAGAATATGCTAAAACGACTTTTTCTTTCATAATGAGATCCTCCAATCACCAATCTATAGTATCAATTTTTTTCTGTTGGTATTTACTATACTACTAAAATGAATATTATGCAATAGAAAAATGAATATTTATTGTATTTTTATTTAAACAAAGGGAGGGTGAAAATGATTACTATATAGAAAAAAGAACGGAATAAAATGATTATATACTATAATATACTAAGAAATACTTTGGGTTTATGAAAATTAGTTCAAGTGATTTTTTTATAAACCTATGTAAAAAAATACAAAAATTCCAAAAAATGTATTGCATAAAAATATATAATGATGTATAATTATGAGAAAAATTCAATAAATATACAAAAAACATTATTAGGATAGAATGAGAGTAAGAAAGGAAGAGGTTTATGATAAAAGTAGGAATTATTGGTTCGACTGGATATGCAGGCCAAGAACTTGTTCGGATTTTGTTACAACATAAAGAGGCAGAAATTGTATGGTATGGCTCTCGAAGTTATATTGATAAAAAGTATGCTTCTATTTTTGGAAATCTATTTGAGTTAGTAGATGCAAGTTGTATGGATGACAATATCGATGAATTGGCGGATAAGGTGGATGTGATTTTTACAGCGACACCCCAAGGGCTTTGTGCTTCTCTTATAAAGGAAGAGATATTATCGAAAGTGAAAATGATTGACTTAAGTGCGGATTTTCGTATCAAAGATGTGGACACTTATGAAAAATGGTATGGAATCCAGCATAAAAGTCCTTCTTATATAAAAGAAGCGGTATATGGACTTTGTGAAGTGAATCGAGAGAAAATCAAACAGGCGAGACTTGTTGCAAATCCAGGTTGCTATCCAACTTGTTCCTTTTTATCCATCTATCCTCTTGTAAAAGAAGGATTGCTTGATACGAATACGATTATTATTGATGCCAAATCTGGAACATCAGGGGCAGGGAGAGGAAGTAAAGTCGATAACCTTTATTGTGAAGTCAATGAAAATATAAAAGCCTATGGGGTGGCGGGGCATCGCCATACACCAGAAATTGAGGAACAGCTTTCTTATGCCGCAGGCGAAACAGTGATGATTAATTTTACGCCTCATCTTGTTCCAATGAATCGTGGAATTTTGGTAACGGCCTATGCTTCTTTAAAGAAACAAGTCTCTTATGAGGAAGTAAAGGAGATTTATGATTCTTATTATAAGAAAGAAAAGTTTGTTCGAGTTCTTGAAAAAGACTGTTATCCACAGACGAGATGGGTAGAAGGAAGCAACTATGTGGATGTCAATTTTAAAATTGATGAGCGAACAAATCGTATCATTATGATGGGAGCGATGGATAATTTAGTAAAAGGAGCAGCAGGGCAAGCAGTACAAAATATGAATCTTTTATTTGGTCTTCCAGAAGAAGAAGGATTAGAACTTGTTCCAATGTTTCCGTAAAAATTAGAATGATTTCATAAGGAATGATAAGAAGGAGAATGAATATGAAAGTAATCGATGGTGGCGTAACTTCAGCAAAAGGATTTCAAGCAGCAGGGCTTCATGCAGGAATTCGTAAAGGGAAGTCAAAAAAAGATATGGCATTAATTTATAGTGAAATACCAGCAGTGTTTGCAGGGACATTTACAAGAAATAAAGTAAAAGCAGCTCCTGTAAAATGGGGAAAACAATTAGTAAAAACACAGAAAAAGGTACAGGCGATTGTTGTAAATAGCGGTGTTGCCAATGCTTGTACAGGCGAAGAAGGCATGAAAAATTGTGAGAACATGGCAAAGATGACCGCAAAGAAATTAGGACTTCAAAAAGAGGAAGTGCTTGTTTGTTCTACAGGTGTCATTGGAAATCAACTGCCAATGAATATGATTGAGGCGGGAATTGAGCTTTTAGTACCTGCGTTAAAAGAGGATAGACAATCCGCCAGTATGGCGGCAGAGGCCATTATGACGACGGATACCCATAAAAAAGAAATTGCGGTGACATTTGAAATCGATGGAACCGTGGTGACAATGGGTGGTATGTGTAAAGGTTCTGGCATGATTCACCCGAATATGGGAACGATGCTAGCTTTTATTACAACGGATATCGCTATTACAAAAGAAATGTTACAAAAAGCGCTGTATGATAATGTACAAGATACTTATAATATGGTTTCTGTTGATGGGGACACATCAACTAATGACACGGCTTACATACTAGCCAATGGATTGGCAGGGAATCCTGTGATCGATTGTGAAAATGAATCTTATAAAAAATTTGTAGAAGCCCTTAATTATGTCAACACGTATTTGGCAAAACGGATCGCAGAAGATGGAGAAGGGGCTACAAAGTTATTTGAAGTAACGGTTATTAATGGGAAGACAAAAGAAGATGCGAAGCTGTTAAGCAAATCCGTTGCTTGCTCTAATTTAACAAAAGCAGCTCTTTATGGAAAAGATGCCAACTGGGGAAGAATCTTTTGTGCGATGGGATATTCTGGAGCGGAATTTGATCCGGATAAGGCGGATATTACGATAAAAAGTGAATATGGAAGTCTTTGTTTAGTAAAAGATGGGCTCGCAACGGGATATGATGAAGAGGCTGCAACAAAAATTTTATCTTCTTCCCATGTTATCTGTATCGCGGATGTAAAAGGTGGTACGGAAGAAGCTACGGCTTGGGGCTGTGATTTAACCCATGAATATGTGAACATTAACGCAGATTACCGCTCTTGATGCTAAAAAGAAACTCATGAATAGGATAGGAAGGAAAGAGGAGAAAGAAATGCAAGTAGAAAGTGAAGTTATGTTAAAAGCCCATACATTAATCGAAGCGTTGCCTTATATTCGTAGATTTAATGGGGCAAAAATTGTTGTAAAGTATGGAGGGAGTGCCATGCTTGATGAGGATTTAAAATATAATGTGATTAAAGATGTGGCTCTTTTAAAGCTGATTGGAATGAAGCCGATTATTGTCCATGGAGGCGGAAAAGAAATTAGCAAATGGGTGACGTTGTTAGGAAAAGAACCTAAGTTTGTCAATGGGCTTCGTGTGACCGATGAAGATACGATAGAAGTGGCAGAAATGGTACTCAATAAAGTGAATAAAAGTCTTGTGGCAATGATGGAAAAACAGGGTATTAAAGCGGTTGGATTAAGTGGACGCGATGGGGGAATGCTTCGGGTGGAGAAGAAATATTCGGATGGAAAAGATATCGGATTCGTTGGACAGGTAAAAGAGGTGCAAGCAGATTTATTAGAAAACTTAATGGAAGATGATTATGTTCCTGTTATCGCACCCATCGGATTAGGAGATGAATTTGAAGCGTATAATATCAATGCCGATGATGCGGCCTGTGCCATTGCAAAAGGGATTCATGCAGAAAAATTAGTGTTTTTAACGGATATTGAAGGTGTTTATGTGGATCCAAACGATAAAGAAACGCTGATTTCAGAGATGGACTTACCAACGGCAAAAAAATTTATTGAAAATGGAGTTGTCGGCGGTGGAATGATTCCAAAGCTCACCAATTGTATTGAAGCGGTGGAAAGTGGAGTAGGAAGAGTCCATATTTTAGATGGGCGTCAAAAACATTGTCTCCTTCTTGAGTTTTTCACTGAGAAAGGAATTGGAACAGCAATTGTAAAAGAACCTTTATTTTAAACAAATTATGAGAAAGGAAGGAATGGGGACATGAATTATCAAGAACAAGCAGAAAAAGTCATCATGAAGACTTACAACCGTTTTCCTGTAGTGCTTGAAAAAGGAGAAGGTGTTTATTTATATGATACCGAGGGAAAGCGATATTTAGATTTTGGATCAGGAATTGCGGTTTTTGCCTTAGGATATCATAATGAAGCATATAATCAAGCGTTAAAAGATCAGATTGATAAACTCATTCATACATCCAATTTATATTACAATGTTCCAGCAATCGAAGCAGCTACAAAGATTGTAGAGACTACAGGCCTTGATAAAGTATTTTTTACGAATAGTGGGACGGAAGCCATTGAAGGAGCTATAAAATTAGCGAGAAAATATGCCTATTTAAAAGATCCGACAAAAGAATATGAAATTATCGCTATGGATCATGGATTTCATGGAAGAAGCCAAGGGGCTTTATCGGTTACTGGTACAAAAAAATATCGAGAGGGAATGATTCCAAAGGGAATCAGTGCAGTCTTTGCAACGTTTAATGATTTAGAAGATGTTAAGAGTAAAATAACGGATCGGACTTGTGCCATTATTACAGAAGTAGTGCAAGGAGAGGGAGGCATTTATCCTGCCAATCAAGAGTTTTTAAAAGGGCTTAGAAGCCTTTGTGATGAAAAAGATATTCTTTTAATCTTTGATGAAATCCAGTGTGGAATGGGGCGTTGTGGTGCTATGTATGCCCATGAACTTTATGGGGTAAAACCAGATATTATGACGCTTGCGAAGGCGTTAGGATGTGGAGTTCCCGTAGGAGCGTTTGTAGCCAGTAAAAAGTGCAGTTCTACTTTAGTGGCGGGGGATCATGGGACGACTTATGGAGGAAATCCACTGGCTACCGCTGCTGTAAGCAAAGTGTACGATTTATTTGAAGAACAAAAGATAATCGAACATGTGCGAGAAATTGGAGAATATCTTGGAGAAAAGCTCGACACATTGGCACAAAAATATGATATGATAAAAGAACATAGAGGGATTGGTTTGATGCACGGTCTTGAATTAAAACCAGAAGTCTCTGTTTTAGAAGTGATTAAGAAAGCGCTCAAACAGGGGTTGATTCTTTTATCGGCAGGTAATAATACGATCCGTTTCGTGCCACCACTGATTATAGAAAAACACCATGTAGATGAGATGCTTTCCATTTTGGAAAGGTGTTTATAGGAAATGAAACGAAGTGTTAGGAAGGTATTTTATAGAGGGATTATTGCGTTAGTATCTATTTTTTTATTATCTGGATGCAATAAGGCGGACAATAAGAAAGCGTCTAGGAATCATATGAGTTATGAAAGACTAAAAAAAGATTTTCCTGTGGAAAAAAACGTAAAATTAACTGTTTGGTATCAAAAGGAAGAGGAAGAGCAATTTTTATTAGAAGCAGCGGAAGCTTTTGAAGAAAAATATTCCATTGAAGTGGAAAGCCATTGTGTAAAGAAAACGGATTATTTAAAGGAGATTGCGTTAAAGAGTAAGAGCAATGAGGCGCCAGATCTTTATTTTATTTCCAATGGGCAGTTACAACAAGCAAAGCAGTATGGAATTGCAAAACAGGTAGAATTTTTTCCTCAGCAGTTTTTAGAAGAAAATTATCCGAAAACAGCCATAAAGGCAGGAAGTTTACAAGATGGTATGTATGGATATCCGCTTTACTTTGATACATATTTTTTACTTTATCATACGGAAGATGTGAGATATGCGCCGACCACATTTGATGAAATGATTGAATATGGGGAACAGCTTTCGGATAAAAAGGATAATACCAATTTATTCAAATGGGATTTAACGGATCCTTATACAAATTTTATGTTTTTAGGAGATTCTATGGAGCTGTTTGGGGATACGGGAGATGACCCATCTTTGTTTAAAATTAATAATTATCAGACAATAGAAGCCATGAAATATTTTCAAGAGCTCAATAATTTACCCATTGGTACGATGCAAACGGTAGATTATGAAACGGTTTTAAGTTCGATTGAACATAATGAAGCGGTATTTGCTATTTGTGAAACCGATGCCATCAATCGAATTCCAAAAAATAGTTCTTATAAAGTGGCATTACTGCCTGACTTAACAGATGAGATTGAGAGCAATAGTTTGTCTATTACAGAATTAGCTGTTGTCAATGAACAGTCAAAACAACAAAAAGCGGCAGAGCTTTTTGCCAGTTATCTATCTTATGAATTTGCCAATCAACAATACGATACAATCGGACGATTATCGGCAAAAAAAGGAATTTTTTACGAGGATGAACGTTTGCAGATGATTTATCGTCAGTATGAGAAAAGTATGCCAATTCCAAAAGGAAAAGCTATGGAATATTTTTGGAATTATATGAGAATTGCCAATGAAAATATATGGAATGGTGCTACCGTATCAAGGCAGATGGATGAGGTACAAAAGAAAATGGAGAACCTTCTTTCTTCCTAAGCTAGTGATAGGTCAAGATACTTGTTAGAGTAGGGGATAAGAGTCATAAGCCTGAAACAATGTGCATGTTGTGTGTGGACATAGAAAACGAAGAGATAGAAAACGATGAGAAATTGGTAACGAATGTTTCTCATCGTTTTTATGTATAAAAAGGGATTGTTTGGAAAGCCTAAGAAAGAAAGCAGTTTTTAAAAAAGTTCAAAATAAAAAAATAAAGGAGGCTATGAAATGATCGGATTTTTAATTGCACTCATATCTGGTGCGCTTATGTCGATTCAAGGTGTCTTTAACACAGGTGTTACAAAACAAAGTGGTGTTTGGGTGACAAACAGTTTTGTACAATTAACAGGGTTTCTTGTTTGCATGGTTATTTGGTTCTTTACAGAAAGAAAAGAACATAATTTATTAAAGATAATAAAAGTAGAGCCAAAATATTTACTGTTAGGCGGCGTGATAGGTGCTATGATTACGTGGACAGTTATTATGGCCATGCAAAAATTAGGACCAGCAAAAGCAGTATTAGTTATTGTCATTGCGCAGATTTTTGTGGCTTATCTCATTGAGCTTTTTGGACTGTTTGGTGCGGAGAAAATGCCGTTTTATTGGACAAAATTACTAGGTGTGTTAGTCGCAGTGTCAGGTATTGCACTTTTTCAGTGGAAATCGTAAGTAATTAGTAAGATTTATCAGTTGAAAAGGAGAGAAAGATTCGGTACAATAAAGATAACGCCATAAATGACAGAGGATATCAATGGATCCACTTGTCGGAATCTGAGATCTATTATACAATGAAAGGAGATATCATTGTATGAAGAAAGGCGTATTCCTTTATTTATTTTTTGTCCTGACAGCTGTAAGTCTTACAGCCTGTAGTGATTCCCAGAGTGAAACTGAGATTCTGCTCAAAGAGCAAACGAAGCAAGTGGAGCAGACAACAGACTTTTCTGAGACAGAAGTGTCAGGAAAGACAACAAACCAATGCACAATTTATGTCTATATATGTGGAGAAGTGAAGTATCCTGATGTCTATGAACTTTTAGAAGGAAGCAGAGTGAAAGATGCTGTACAAAAAGCTGGCGGATTCAATCATGATGCAGATGAAAAAAGAGTGAATTTAGCAAGACAGCTTTTCGATGGAGAGCAAATTATTATTCCAAAGAAGGGTGAAGACCTCAGTGAAAATCAAGAGTTTCCTAATGAAAGTAATAGTGAGAGCCAACAAAAAATAAACATAAATACAGCGACAAAGGAACAACTGATGTCTCTTTCTGGAATTGGAGAAGCAAAGGCAGAAGCCATTATTGCTTATCGGGAAGAACACGGAGCGTTTCGTTCTATTGATGAGTTGAAAGAAATAAGGGGAATTAAAGATGGAGTCTTTCAAAAAGTGAAAGATTTGATAACAATACACTGAGGTGAATAGAAAAAATGGGAAGAAAAGTATTAGTAGTAGATGATGAAAAGTTGATCGTAAAGGGTATTAAGTTCAGCTTAGAACAAGATGATATGCAAGTAGATTGCGCCTATGATGGCGAAGAAGCACTGAATATGGCAAGAAATAATAGTTATGATATTATTTTGCTAGATGTGATGCTTCCAAAGTTAACAGGATTTGAAGTGTGCCAACAGATCCGAGAATTTTCCGATGTTCCAATTATTATGCTAACAGCAAAAGGAGATGATATGGATAAGATTCTCGGATTGGAATATGGCGCAGATGATTATATTACAAAACCATTCAATATATTAGAAGTAAAGGCGAGAATTAAAGTTATTTTAAGAAGAAGTAGCAAGCAAGTGAGTGAAAAACAACAGCAAAGAGTGATTACTTCTGGCGGACTTAAAATCGACTGCGAAAGCCGTCGTGTTCATATTGATGGGAAGGAAGTCAACTTAACAGCAAAAGAATTTGATCTTGTGGAATTGTTAATTACAAATCCAGAGAAAGTATACAGCAGAGAGAAATTATTGAATACCGTTTGGGGATATGATTATCCTGGAGACGTGAGAACGGTTGATGTTCATATTCGTAGACTTCGTGAAAAAATTGAAAGCAATCCAGGAGATCCGAAGTACATACATACGAAATGGGGTGTAGGATATTATTTCCAGTCTCAAAATTAAGCTGAATGGCTTAAAAAGTATGAAGTTTGCTGTATTTCTTTCCTTTTTTTCTTTGATGATGGTGCTAATCTTTACTTTTGGAAAAAGTTTGGAGAATGCCTACTATAAAAAATCGATAGAACAGAAAATAAATCAAGTGCAGTTACAATGTAATATGCTTGCAAACCAAGTGTATAATTTAAATTTTCTAATTCAAGATGCTTCTAGTACACTGGATGTGGAGGTCGATCAGATGGCCAGTGTGCTAGAGGGGAGAATTATGATTCTTGATAAAAATTTTCGGATTATTAAAGATACGTATGGATTTGATCAAAATAAATATTTTATTTCAGAAGATATGATTCGAATGATGCGTGGAGATACTTTGAAGTCTTATGAGACAAAAAAGGGATATGCCGAAGTGATGGTTCCTATTTTGGAGGAAGGCGGAAAGAATTGTCAAGGAATTGTAATGGCATTTATATCGACAGAAGATATTGCGATGACTCAGTTAGCTATTCGCGAGAAAAGTCAGACATTGTATGTGATATTTGCAATTTTGGCAGTGAGCATTGCATGGGGACTTTCTTCTCTTTTGACGAAACCATTTAAAGTGTTTAATGAGGCCATTCGTCATATGGCAGATGGACATTTAGATGAAAAAATTCCAGTGGAAGGTTATGTTGAAATGCAAACGATGGCTTCGGTTATTAATGACATTACAGCAAAAATTCAAGCGGTGGAAGATTCTAGACAGGAATTTGTATCCAATGTATCCCATGAATTAAAGACACCGATTACTTCCATGAAAGTACTTGCGGATTCTTTGCTCTCTCAAGAAGGAGTTCCAGCGGAATTATATCGAGAGTTTCTTGTAGATATTGCAGCGGAAATTGAGCGAGAAAATAAGATTATTAACGATCTATTAGCTCTCGTAAAAATGGATAAGAAGGCTTCTGCTTTAAATATTACAACCGTTGATATTAATGAGCTTTTAGAAATGCTTTTGAAACGATTACGACCTCTTGCGGCAAAGAGAAATATAGAAATTGTCTTTGAAAGTTTTCGTCCCGTATCAGCAGAAATTGATGAAGTGAAGTTCTCTTTGGCATTCTCTAACTTAGTAGAAAATGCAATCAAATATAATGTAGATAATGGCTGGATTCGCGTATCTTTAAATGCGGATCATAAGTTTTTTTATGTTAAAATTGCGGATTCTGGTGTGGGAATACCAGAGGATTGCCAAGATCAAATTTTTGAACGCTTTTATCGGGTGGATAAAGCTCGTTCAAGGGAAACTGGAGGAACAGGGCTTGGTCTTTCTATTACACGAAATGCTATTTTAATGCACAAAGGTGCGATAAAACTTTATAGCAAAGAAGGGGAAGGTACGACTTTTACAATTCGAATTCCTCTTAATTATGTAGTGTAGAAAGGAGCCAAAAAGTTGAAACGAAAACAGATAATAAAATATATACTGCTCGCTATTATTATTATGGCTAGCTTCGTTGGCTGTAGTCAAGAAGGAGAATCTTATCAAGAAGGAGATGAAGAAAAAGGAGTTACCCTTTATTATTTAAATCCAGAAGGAACCAAGTTATTAGAATATTGGTTTGAATATGAGGAAATCCCAGAGGATACGAAAGAGGCAGTAGGAGTCATTATAGAGCAGTTAAAACAATCACCAGATCTGTCAAAATATAAAGCGGTTATTACAGAAAATATGGGCTTTCATAAAGTGAAAGTTGAAGATAGCTATGTTTCATTGGATTTTAACACTGGCTATGGAAAACTAGATATGGCTACCGAGGTACTTTGTCGAGGGGCGATTGTTAAGAGTATCACCCAATTACCAAAAGTAAATAATGTGGAAATTACAATGAATGGACAGCCAATTACCGATCGGGATGGAAAAGTGCTCGGTATTATGAACAGTGAAAGTTTTATTATGGATGCAAGCGATCTGAGTAGTTATGGAACTTATGGAGAAGTTAATATTTATTTTGCGGATACAAAGGGTGAAAAATTAGTAAAATATCAAACTCAGTTGGACACAGGTAGCAATGTTTCCATGGAGCAAAAAGTAATTGAGCAATTGATAAAAGGTCCAGATTCTGAGCGATATCGAGCAACCATTCCAGAAGGGACAAAGGTAATTAAAACGTCGGTAAAAGATGGCATTTGCTATGTGGATCTCAATCGAAAGTTTTTAGAGGGAGTAGCAGATGTTAGCGATGAAGTTACCATTTATTCCATTGTAAATTCTCTTGTAGAATTGCCAAATATTAATAAAGTGCAATTCACAATTGAAGGAGAGCGGGTTGCAAAATATCGAGAGACAATAGCGTTTGATGGAATGTTTGAAAGAAATCTTGAGTTAATAAAAGGAGAATAATGATTGAAAAGACCATTCTTTTTGGCAGTTATGGCACTTGTACTTGGAGAGGTATGTGGGCGATACACGAAAAAGGAATTGGCTTTTTGTTGGAATGTTTTGTTTGTTTTTGTTGTTCTGATTGTTACGTTTCAAGGGATTTTATGGATTCGTTGGAAGGTAAAAGAAAACAAACAAGCGAAAAAGGAAGTTCAAAAAAGAAAAAGACAGTGTCGCTTGCTGTCTTTTTCTTTTTTTATACTTTTTTTCTGTAGTGGGTGTTGTCATAATCTTTTTTTCCAACAAATCTTTATGATTCCTGCTGGAATGGAAGAGGGAATGGAAGTCACTATGATAGGACAGGTGATAGAAAAAGAAAGAGCAGAGGAAGGATTCCATTATCAGTTAAAAAAGCCATCGGTTTTATTTGTTAAAAAAGGAAAAGAGACAAAGGAAATTCATACGCTGACAGGAAATGTAAAGCTATATGGAATAAAAAAAGAGGTTGTTTTAAAGCAGAAAGTTATGATAAAGGGGAAACTAAAACAATTAGAGTCAGCCAGCAATCCGGGACAGTTTGATCAAAAGCAATATTATTTATCAAAGGGGATTGTTTGCAGTGTGACAAAGGGTGTCATAGAGAAACAATGGGGGAGAGGAAGTGTCTTATTTGAGAACATATGGAAATTTCGAGAACGATTAAATAGGATTTATGAAAAAAGTATGGAGAAACGACAAGCAGGGGTTTTAATGGCGATGATTACAGGGGAAAAAGGAAGCCTTGATGAAGAAGTGAAGAAAATGTACCAAGAGCAAGGAATTGCCCATATATTAGCGATTTCAGGGCTTCATGTAGCGTTTGTTGGTCGAGGGATTTTTAGACAGCTAAGAAAACGAGGAATTGGCTATGTACCGTCTGGAGGAGGGGCTATTGTCTTGCTAATTGGTTATTGTATTATGGTAGGAAAAAGTGCTTCTGTTTTTCGGGCCTGTGTTATGCTCTTGTTACTACTGACTGGAGAAATGATAGGAAGAAGTTATGATATGTTAACAGCTATGGCACTCTCGGCTCTTTTTCTCGTATTGGAAAATCCCTATTGCTTAAATGATGCAGGATTTTTATTGTCTTATGGAGCGATTGTTGGGATTGGAATTTATGCACCGTTATTAAAAGAATGTTTTAAGAAAGGAAAAGAGATTTCTTCTTTAAAAGAAAGTGTGATTGTCAGTGTATCGGTTCAGCTTGTGACACTTCCTGTTTTACTGCACACATTTTTTGGATATTCTCCTTATAGCATTTTTTTAAATCTGTTTGTTATACCGATGATGGGAGTTTTATTGCCCATCGGAATTTTTGGTGGGCTTGTCGGTCTTTTTTCTTTATTATGGGCAAAGATATTACTCGTACCAGCTTGTTTTATTTTGCAGTTTTATGAGTTGGCTTGTAAGGCCATGGAGAGAATACCAAATTCCTTTCTTATCATAGGAGAAGTCGGTTTTCAGTTTTATATTCCTTATTTTATTATGATGACTATTGGATTTTTGCTCTTAAAATTGAGAAAGAAAAAGCAATGGGTTTGCTTATTGATTGTTAGCCTTAGTGTCTGCCTTTGGGAACCGAAAGGGAGTCTTTTGATTGTTTGTGCAGATGTCGGGCAAGGGGATGGAATTTTATTTCAAATGCCAACGAAGAAATATTACTTGTTAGATGGAGGAAGTAGCAGTGTACAAGATGTTGGAACGTATCGTTTGTTGCCATTATTGCATTATTATGGAGTGAATACGTTAGAAGGGGCGATTGTTACCCATCTTGATGCAGATCATTATAATGGAATGGAACAATTATTTGGAGAGGTGAAAATAAAGAAACTATTTTTGCCAAAGTTATTAGAAAAAGAAGAAGCCTATGAAGCATTAGAAAAAAAGGCCAAGTCATACGGAACAGAAATTTATTATATGGCAAAAGGAGATAAGATGAGAGAAGGAGAGGTAGAATTTCACTGGATTTCACCAGATAGAGTAGAGCAAGAAGCGGATAAAAATGATAATTCTCAAGTGTTTTATCTTTCTTATAAACAGTTTAACGCCCTTTTTACAGGAGATATGGGGAAAGAAAGAGAAGAAAAATTGCTAGAGGATATTGGGCATTGTACCTTATTGAAAGTAGGACATCATGGCTCAAAAAATTCATCCATAGAGCCATTTATTCAGAAACTAAATCCAGATTATGCGGTATTTTCTTATGGAAAAAAGAATCGCTATGGGCATCCAAGTGATGAAGTGGTGGAGCGATTGAAGCGATATGGAGCAAGGATTTATAAAACAGGAGAGGATGGGGCTATTTTTTTTCAAACCGATGGAGAGACGTTGCGAATCAAAAAATATTTAAATTCGTAAAGGATGAAAACTTATGCTTTTCGATATTTATTCCATACACTGCTACGAACGTGCGAAACTGGTAAAGCATGTTTCTCACGTTCATGTAAAAGTAACAAGACAAGCAGTGTTGATTATAGATTTCATGTAGCTGTCGTGCGAGTAGAAAATTTGATAATCAGAAGTTCCACTGCAATATGATCCACTAATTTTCCAGTTTTTACATCTTCTTCATAAGTGGCACATAAGTGTAAAATTTCTTCTAATTGAGAGCGATTATAAGATTTTCCTTGCTGAATATATTTTTTTACAACAAAAGAAGGAATTCCAACTTGTTTTGCGATCTCTGCGTTTGGAATGGAATGGTGATCCATTTCTTGTACTTGTAAAATTAAGTTAAATTGGCGTACAAGAAGGGATAAAATTCGCATTGGGGGTTCTTTTAAGGCAAGGAGATCATAGTAGTAATCGATAGCGATTTTTTGTTCCCCTTTTACAATGGCTTCTAACATATCAAAGATTTTACTTGTTGTAATCTGCGTCGTTACTTCTTCCACGTCTTCTTTTGTGATCTCTTCTCGGCCGAGCGTATAAGCGCATAGTTTATCCAATTCGTTTTTGATATGAATCATATCTGTGCCAGTTCGTTCAAGAAAAAAGCGAAGAACGGGTTCTTTGATCTTTTTTTGCTCCTGTTTTAAAAGAGAGGCGATCCATACGACAAGTGATTTTTCATCAGGGGTGCTCATATTGGCGATGTATCCATGTTTTTGTACCGCTTTATAAAGTCTTGAGCGTTTATCCACTTCGCTTTCTACAAATACCATACAAGTCGTATCCGGAAGCTGTTCCATAAGGGCTACCAATTCATCAGGAGAAGATTTGAAAAAACCAGTATCTTCTAAAAGAATCAATCGCTTTTCTTGAAAAAAAGGAAGTGTTTGGGCAAGATCGATGACCTCGGAAATGTTGATCTTCTTTCCTTCATAATAGCTATAATTCATCGTATCATCAGGAGAAGAGAGGGCATTTTTTAATTTGTTTTTTGCTTGATTGCATAAATAAGTCTCATCACCGAAAATTAAATAAACTGTTTGAAATGCATGAGATTTAATATGTTCATTAATTGTTTGCATAAAAGACTCCTCTTCCTATTATATAAAAAAGCACTCGGTGGGTTAATCCGAGTGCTTACATGACGGTTGTATATAAAAAGTTTAAGAATAGATTAGTTCATTGTGTTAACAGCTTTTGTTAATCTAGAAATTTTTCTAGAAGCTGTGTTTTTGTGGAAAATTCCTTTAGATGTAGCTTTGCTGATTTCAGAAATAGCTACTGTTAAAGCAGCTTTAGCAGCTTCTTTATCTCCAGCTGTGATAGCTGTTTCCACTTTTTTAACTAAAGTTTTGATTTTAGTTTTGATCATTTTGTTTCTTAAAGTTTTCTTTTCGATTACTAAAATTCTTTTCTTTGCAGATTTAATGTTTGCCATGTTCTCTATTCCTCCAAAAATTAAATGGTATTAGTTTATTAAAATAGTTCGAAATGTTTTCTTTATAAGAGACACGATAAATTACATCGAAAACATACTTTTTCTATTATATAGAGGAAAAATTAGCTTGTCAATAGGAAAGTCAATAAAATTGACATAATTTTACGGAAAGTTTGGAATACTAAAGAGAGAAAAATGGAGTGAGACTGTGTGAAAGGAAGGAATTATGAAAGTAGAGAGTAGAACAGATTTAGCCGTAGAATTACAGGAAGAATATTCCGAATTCGAAGGAATTCGAATGGAAAAAAGAGAAAAAAAAGAAAATGGAATTCGAGAAACAACGATTTTTATTGATACAAAAGAAGCCAGCGAGAAAATGGGAAAGGCAGTGGGAACGTATATTACATTAGAAAGTCCCCATTTTTTAGAGGAAGATGAGTCCTATTTTACAGAGATGAGCCAGTATCTCCATGAAGTCCTCGATCGGTTGATTCAAAAAGAAGAGAAAGTATTAGTCGTTGGACTAGGAAATAAAGAAGTGACGCCCGATGCGTTAGGGCCTCTTGTTGTAGAACATTTATTTATTACAAGGCATTTAAAAAAAGAATCGTTATTACAAATCAATTGTGAAAAAGAAGTGAGTGCCATTGTTCCAGGTGTTATGGCACAGACAGGAATGGAAACCCAAGAGATTATTCGAGGGGTTGTAGAGCAGACAAAACCCGATGTTGTCATTGCCATCGATGCATTGGCAGCGAGAAATTCTAATCGGCTCAATAAAACGATTCAGATTAGCAATACTGGGATCGCACCAGGCTCAGGAGTCGGAAATTATCGACAGGCGTTGACGAAAGAGACTATTGGCGTGCCAGTCATTGCAATCGGTGTTCCAACCGTGATCTCTGTTCCAGCAATTGTCAATGATTCTATGCAAAGAATTTTTCAAATATTAGAACAAGTAAATGGCAACAATGTGCTTGATACGTTTACAGAGGAAGAACAATTGGAACTAGCAAAAGAGATTGTAGATAAAGATTTTGCCTCTATGTTTGTAACACCAAAAAATATTGATGAGGCGGTGAGAAGAATTAGCTTTACAATTTCAGAAGCCATTAATCAATATGTAGACCTTTCGTAAGTATATTTTAATTTTAGGATGAATATAATGAACAGGAAAGAAAGGGAATGATTATGAAGCGAGAAAACTATCAAATAGTCCGTTTACTTCTGTTCATAATAGTCATCTTTTTGGTTGGAAAAATAGGAATGGATATGGCAAATACAATGACAACAAAAGAAGGTACGCATCTATTTTTTGAAGAACTTCAAAATGGGCTAGAGGCTATGACAAATACGGTAGTGGAGGAATTAGTTCCTATGAAGACCATGATGGATCGGGGAGAAGAAGAAGGACAGACACCGCTAATTGCATTTTTAGCTAAGGAATTTTTGCCAGCATTGCATTTTGAATGGGGATACGATGCAGTGGAAACGTTAGCGGTGGACAACCAAAACTATTTATATTTAATGGAAGAAAATGAAGAGGAAAATCAAGAAGAAATGCAACAAAAGGAGTTAAATTCGGAAGTGAAAACAAATAAAGAAAATAAAAAAGAAAAACAGGAAACGTTATCTCAAAATGCGGTGGCCGTAAGTGGAAGAACCTATTCTAAGGCACAGCTTTATAATGCCGAGTTTCTAATGAAAAATTTCTATGTGGTGGAGTCAACTGCCCGTCTTTTGCCGTCAGAGATCGATGGGAAGACATTATTAAATAAAGATCTTACGATTCAATTAGATGGAAAAAAACCAAAAATTTTGATTTATCATACCCATGGCAGTGAAAGTTTTAAAGATAGTAGAGCCAATAACTATGAGGATACGGTTATTGGAGTTGGAACTTACTTAACAAAGCTATTAGAAGAGACGTATCATATTCCTGTGTATCATGATAAGACGGTGTATGATATTATCGATGGAAAATTGGATAGAAATCTTGCCTATAGTATGTCGTTAAAAGGGATAGAAAAAATCTTAAAAGACAATCCTTCCATTGATGTTGTCATCGATCTTCATCGAGATGGTCTCGATGAAGGCACTCATCTTGTTACGGAAGTCAATGGAAAGCCAACAGCAAAGGTGATGATTATGAATGGAGTCAGTCGCTCTTCCAAAAATGGAGATATTAGTTATTTATATAATGCCAACAAACAAGGGAATTTAGCCTTTAGCTTGCAAATGCAATTAGATGCTGAGAAAAAATATCCTACCTTAATGCGAAAAATTTACATAAAAACATATCGTTATAACCTTCATGTAAAGCCAAGAGCCATGTTACTGGAAGTAGGGGCCAATACAAACACGTTACAAGAAGTGAAAAATGCTATGGAACCAATTGCGGATATGTTAAACGACGTTTTACGAAAAGGGAAAAGTCAGTAGAAAAATACAACTGTTAAAACATAGATATTTACGAGATTCCTTATTGTATGATATACTTATATATCGATGGCTTTTTAGAAAAAGTGAGACAGAATAAGAAAAGTCATATTGAATTAGGATAGATAAAAAGAGAAACGTACATAGATGTATAGGAGGAAGAATATGGCAACAATTGATCAAAGTAAAATTCGTAATTTTTGCATTATCGCTCATATTGACCATGGAAAATCGACATTAGCAGACCGTATTATCCAGATGACAGGAACGCTAACAGAACGTGAAATGCAAGCACAGGTGCTTGATAACATGGATTTAGAAAGAGAACGTGGAATTACGATTAAAGCACAGACGGTTCGTATCGTTTATAAAGCCAATGATGGAGAAGAATATATTTTTAACTTAATCGATACTCCAGGGCATGTGGATTTTAATTATGAAGTATCCCGTTCCTTAGCGGCTTGTGAAGGGGCAATTTTAGTTGTAGATGCAGCCCAAGGAATCGAAGCGCAAACACTTGCCAATGTTTATTTAGCACTCGATCACAACTTAGATATTATGCCAGTTATCAATAAAGTGGATCTTCCAAGTGCGGAACCAGAACGTGTCATTGCAGAAATTGAAGATGTTATCGGTTTAGAAGCGGAAGATGCTCCAAGAATTTCTGCAAAAACAGGGCTTAATGTGGAACAAGTGTTAGAGCAAATTGTAACAAAAATTCCAGCGCCAACAGGAGATAAAAATGCAAGTCTTCAAGCGTTGATTTTTGACAGTTTATACGATGCTTATCGTGGTGTTATCGTATTCCTTCGTGTCAAAGAAGGAACAGTGAAAAAAGGAACAAAAATCCGGATGATGGCAACTGGTGCAGAAGCAGAAGTTGTGGAAGTTGGATATTTTGGAGCAGGACAGTTTATTCCTTGTGAAGAATTATCTGCAGGAATGGTAGGATATTTAACTGCTAGTTTAAAAAATGTAAAGGATACTCGTGTTGGTGATACCATTACCGATGCCGAAAATCCTTGTAAAGAACCATTGCCAGGGTATAAGAAAGTAAACCCAATGGTATATTGTGGTATGTATCCAGCGGATAGTTCAAAATATACGGATTTAAGAGATGCATTAGAAAAATTACAATTAAATGATGCTTCTTTACAATTTGAGCCAGAAACTTCTATCGCATTGGGATTTGGATTCCGTTGCGGATTTTTAGGATTGTTACACTTAGAAATTATTCAAGAACGTTTAGAGCGTGAGTTTAACTTAGATCTTGTAACGACAGCTCCAGGTGTTATTTATAAAGTGCATAAGACAAATGGAGAAGTGATTGAACTTACAAATCCATCCAACTTACCAGATCCATCCGAAATCGATTATATGGAAGAGCCGATTGTATCCGCAGAAATTATGGTGACAACAGAATATGTTGGCTCTATTATGCAATTATGCCAAGAACGCCGTGGTGTTTATTTAGGAATGGAATATATGGAAGAAACAAGAGCGTTGTTAAAATATGATCTTCCATTAAATGAAATTATTTACGATTTCTTTGATGCGTTAAAATCCAGATCAAGAGGATATGCATCTTTTGATTATGAAATGAAAGGATACGAGCCTTCAAAACTTGTGAAACTCGATATGTTAATCAATCGTGAAGAAGTGGATGCCTTATCCTTTATTGTTCATGAAGATACTGCTTATGAGCGTGGAAGAAGAATGTGTGAACGCTTAAAAGAAGAAATTCCAAGACATTTATTTGAAATTCCAATTCAAGCAGCCGTTGGTAGCAAAATCATCGCTCGTGAGACCGTAAAAGCCATGAGAAAAGACGTGCTTGCAAAATGTTACGGTGGTGATATTTCTCGTAAGAAAAAACTTCTTGAAAAACAAAAAGAAGGTAAGAAGCGTATGCGCCAAATCGGAAACGTAGAAATTCCACAAAAAGCGTTTATGAGCGTCTTAAAATTAGATGAAAAATAAAAGAGACAAAGAGAAATAAAAATAATAAAAAAGGTATAGGTTTTTTCGCCTATACCTTTTCTAAATTACATAGCCTATATTTTCTCTCTTTCTATTGCTTTTAGAAGAAGGGAAAGAAGGTATAGGGGGATAGAAAGGAATAAGAAAGTGAAGGAAAAAAAGAGAACATTAGGACTCTATGTCCACATTCCATTTTGTGTAAGAAAGTGCAATTACTGTGATTTTCTTTCTTTTTCTGCGACAGAAGAAGTAAAAGAGCAATATGTACAAGCTCTTTGTGACGAGATAACAAGTTTTTCTCATGTTAAAAACGTTGATTTTGAGGTAGCGACTATCTTCTTTGGAGGAGGAACGCCTTCTGTTTTAAAAGGGGAACAGATGGAAAGAATTATGAAGGCAATACGGCAAGCCTTTCCAGTAAAAGCTGATGCGGAAATTACCATTGAGATGAATCCTGGAACAGTTACAAAGGAAAAGTTAGAAACCTATTATAAAATAGGAATCAATCGATTGAGCATTGGCTTACAAACGACCGATGATGAACGATTAAAAGTATTAGGAAGGATTCATACGTATGAGCAGTTTTTACATAACTATCAATGGGCGAGAGAAGTAGGATTTCAAAATATTAGTGTAGACTTGATGTCAGCATTGCCAAAAGAGGATTTGGCTTCTTATCAAAAAGATATTGAGAGAATTCTTGCACTTCAACCAGAGCATATTTCTTCTTATAGTTTAATTATTGAAGAAGGAACTCCGTTTTATAATAATGATGAAATTTTAGATCATTTGCCAGAGGAAGAAGAAGATCGTGCCATGTATGAGTTGACAAGACAGCTCTTACAAAAAGAAGGTTATCATCGATATGAGATTTCCAATTATGCAAAAGAAGGAAAAGAAAGTCGTCATAATAGTGTGTATTGGACAGGAGGAGAATATTTAGGTCTTGGTTTGGGGGCTAGTTCCTATTTGCGCTCCGATCATAGATATGTTGGAGATAAGGAAAAAGAAGAAGTGTATGCCTATCGTTTTAAAAATGTATCTTCAATGAAAGAGTATTTAGAAAATCCTGTAACTGTCTGCGAACAACGAGAAGAGTGGACAGAAATTACAAAAAAAGATGCCATGGAAGAATTTATGTATTTAGGGCTACGAATGAGAAAAGGAATTTCAGAAAAGGAGTTTTTTGAGAAATTTAAAGAACCATTAGAAGATATTTATGGAGAAGTGTTATTGAAATTTCACTCTATGAATTTATTAGCATGGAATGGAGAAAAAGGAGAGCGTCAAATTTATTTAACCGCTCAAGGAATCGATGTGAGCAATGCTATTTTATGTGAATTTTTGCTGTCATAAATCGTGTTTTTCCTCATTTTCGGATAAAAATATGATAAAATGAAGTTGTCAGATTTTCGTCCGTGAATTATAATAATAGTAAGAATGATGGAAAGGGGCGAAGTATAATGAAAGAAAATATAATAATTGCAATTGGAAGATCTTATGGCAGTGGTGGACGAGAAGTCGGCGAAAAATTAGCAAAGAGACTGGGCATTGCCTTTTATGACAAACAGATTATTGAGCTAGCTTCGGAAAAGACAGGAATGGATAAGAAGTTTTTTGATAAGGCAGATGAAAGAATCGTTTCTCGATTCGTCGATCCTTATGTTCCGGAAGATGGTGATATTAATTACAAGCTTTATGTGACAGAGTTTAAAATCATCAATGAGTTAGCGAAAAAAGAATCTTTTGTTATTGTCGGTCGTTTAGCTGATTACATTTTGCGTGATAATGAAAATTGCTTTAAAGTATTTCTCTACGCCCCAGAACAAGATCGCATAGAAAGAATTATGGAGCTTTATCATTTGACAAGAGATGAGGCGAAAAAAGAAATAACAAAGATGGATAAGGCGAGAAAAGTGTATTGCTCTTATTTTACCGATCGACAATGGGATGGAAGTGACGGAAGGGATATGATGATCAATACAAGTTGGCTTGGCATTGATGGAACAGTAGATTTATTAGAAACTATTATTCAACAGTGGAGAGAACGAAAATAGAAAAAGGGGCTGGAATTTTAAAATTCCAGCCTCCTTTATTATTTCATAAGGTTTAATAAAATGCCACCAAATTGAACGAATAATGGTGCGAATACTAAAGAAACAATGGTCATTAATTTGATTAAAATATTAATGGATGGTCCTGATGTATCTTTAAATGGATCACCGACTGTATCACCAACAACAGCAGCTTTATGGGCATCACTGCCTTTGCCACCATGATTTCCTTCTTCTATGTATTTTTTTGCATTATCCCAAGCACCACCTGCATTGGCCATAAAGATAGCCATTAATACACCTGTTAATAAGGAACCAACTAATAGTCCACCAAGTGCTGTAGGCCCTAATAAAAGACCAACGATAATTGGAGCAAGCACTGCCATAATTCCTGGTAGATACATTTCATGAAGGGCGGCTACAGTAGAAATGGAAACACAAGTTTTATAATCTGGTTTTTCCGTTCCTTTTAAGATTCCAGGTTTTTCTTTAAATTGTCTACGAACTTCTTCGATCATCTTATAAGCTGCTTTTGCTACAGATTCCATTGTCATAGCAGAGAATAAGAAAGTGAGCATACCGCCGATAAAGACACCAATAATAACAGTAGCATCAAGAATATCGATGGTTTCTAAGTTAACGGCTTGTGCATAAGATACAAATAAAGCTAAAGCAGTTAAAGCGGCAGAACCGATAGCAAATCCTTTACCAATAGCAGCAGTTGTATTACCAACAGAGTCGAGTTTATCTGTGATTTCACGAACGGAGTCGTCAAGTCCTGCCATTTCTGCAATACCACCAGCGTTGTCAGCAACTGGACCATAAGCGTCAATGGCTACAGTAATACCAGTTGTGGATAACATACCAACGGCTGCAAGTGCGATACCATATAATCCCATTAATTGGTGGGATACGAAAATACCAACACAAACAAGAAGAATAGGGATTGCTGTAGAGATCATTCCAACGGCAAGACCACTGATAATCGTTGTAGCAGAACCCGTTTCTGATTGCTGAGCAATCTTTTTTACAGAGTTATAATCACTTGATGTGTAAACTTCGGTAATGGCACCGATTAAAACACCAACGATAAGACCTGCGATAACAGCAAAGGCACCATTGAAGTTGCCAAAGAGATTTTTGCTTAAAATAAGAGCAACAATGATGACAATAGCAGTAGCAGTGTATTGTCCTAAGTTTAATGTTTTATGTGGATTGGTTCCTTTGGAAGAGCGTACAACAAGTGCGCCCACAATGGATGCTAAAATACCAGCCCCAGAAAGGAATAATGGGAATAAAATACCATTTGCATTATAAGCAGCAAATCCGAGCGTTAAAGAAGAAATAATAGAACCAACATAAGATTCGAATAAGTCAGCGCCCATACCTGCTACGTCACCAACATTGTCCCCTACGTTATCCGCAATAACTGCAGGGTTACGAGGATCATCTTCTGGAATACCAGCTTCTACCTTACCGACTAAGTCAGCACCAACGTCAGCAGCTTTTGTATAAATACCACCACCAACTCTGGCGAAAAGAGCAATGGAAGAAGCTCCTAAGCTGAAACCAAAAAGAATATCCGCATCTCTTGTGATGAAATAGATAGCACTAACGCCAAATAAACCAAGACCGACTACGGCAAACCCCATAACACTACCACCAGAAAAAGCGATGGATAATGCTTTTGCCATACCAGAATCTTTGGCAGCGGCAGCAGTACGAGCATTGGCTTTTGTAGCAGCACTCATACCTAAGTATCCTGCCAATGTGGAGAAAAGACTACCAATTAAAAAGCAAATAGCTGTAACCCAACTGTTCTCCCCAATTGCAAGACCAATTACAAAAAAGACTACAATAACAAAGATTACAAGGACTTTATATTCAGCAAATAAAAAGGCATGAGCACCTTCCGAAATGGCTTGACAAATTTCTTTCATTTTGTCATTTCCAGAATCTTGTTTGCTGATAAAGCTATAAAGCCAAAATGCCATTAGTAAACCAATAATACCAATGACTGGAACTAGAATTAACAAGTTCTCCATATTGTTTCCCTCCTTTAGAATAATGAGATAAAATAAATAATGAAATATTTAGAAAGACCTCTGTCATTTAGTGTAACAAAAATATTGTAATAATGCAACAAAAAAACGAGGTTTATAAACATTCTTTTTGATAATAAAGACGATTGTGTTAAGAAATAATAAATAATATATAAATAAAAAATAATGTAAAAATAAAGAAATATAAATGAAAAATAAATAAAGTGATAGAGTATGTCGTGTTAAAATATTTTATAATGAAAGTCTTAGGAAGTGCACAAAATAATATATTCCTATTTCTTTCTATATAGAAGGTATCGTCAAAGAAATAGGAAAAACAAAAGAAAGTTAAAAAAATAAACTTTTTTTTAAATAGATATTGACAAAGAAAATAGAAAGTGATAACTTTATGTAAGAACATATTAGCACTCAACCATAACGAGTGCTAATAAAAGTAAAAGAGGTGGTTATGTGGACTTAGATGAAAGAAAACAAAAGATTCTAAACGCAATTATTGCGAACTACTTAGAGACGGGAGAGCCTGTTGGTTCCAGAACGATTTCTAAGTATACAGATTTGAATTTAAGTTCCGCCACAATCCGCAATGAGATGGCAGACTTAGAAGAAATGGGATATATTATTCAACCATATACTTCTGCAGGAAGGATTCCTTCCGATCAAGGGTATCGTTTCTATGTGGATCAGATGATGATACAAAGAAAAGAAGAAGAGGGCGAACGAAAAGCATTGCTTGCAAAAGTGGATAAAATGGAAAATCTGCTTCAGCAAGTAGCGAGAGTATTGGCAATGAATACGAACTATGCAACAATGGTAACTGCCCCTCAATATAAAGATACGAAGCTGAAGTTTATTCAGTTATCTCAGGTGGATGAAAATCAACTCCTTGCCGTTATTGTGGTAGAAGGAAATGTCGTTAAGAACAAATTAATCGATGTAGAGGAACCTCTAGCGAACGATGAAGTTCTTAAATTAAACATCTTATTAAATTCTTTTCTGCAAGGATTATCGTTACAAGAGATCAATTTAGAACTGATGCAGACGATGAGAATACAAGCGGGTATGCACGCACCAATTCTTGAGCATATTTTTACTGGCATTACCGATGCAATTGCAAAGGCAAGAGAATTAGAAGTGTATACAAGTGGAACAACAAATATTTTAAAATATCCAGAACTTGGAAGTTTGGAACGAGCGAGTCAATTGCTTGGAGTATTAGAAGAAAAAAAGGCTCTAGTAGAACTCATTGATGAAGCAAGACAAGAAAATGGAAATGATCAGAATATTCAAGTATATATTGGTGAAGAAGCACCAGTTCAAAATATGAAAGATTGCAGCATTGTTACTGCAACGTATGAATTGGAGGAAGGTGTCAAGGGAACAATAGGAATTATTGGTCCAAAGCGCATGGATTATGAGAAAGTAGTTACAACGCTAAAAGATTTGACAGGCGAACTCGATGCGATATTTAAAAAGAAAATGTAGATAAAGAGGTGTAGTAAGTGGAAGAGAATAAAGTAAATTTAGAAGAAGAAACAACTGCAAAAACAGAGGAAACAGTGGAAGAAGCTGTAGAATCTAAGGAAGAAGTGAAAGAAGAAACAGAGACTGTAGAAACAGAAGCTTCTGATAAAGCAGATAAAAAAGATAAAGAAGGCTTATTTAAAAAGCGTAAAAAAGTAGATGCAAAAGCATTAGAAGCGGAACTTGAAAAGAAAGAAGCAGAAGTTGCAGACTTAAAAGACCGCTATCAGCGTTTAATGGCTGAGTTTGAAAATGCAAGAAAAAGAACAGCAAAAGAAACAACTAGAATGTTTGATATGGGTGCAAAAGATGTTCTTGAAAAACTTCTTCCCGTTGTAGATAACTTCGAACGAGGACTTGCAGCAGTTTCCGAAGAAGAAAAAGACAATGCATTCGTACAAGGAATTGATGCTATTTATAAACAGCTTATGACTGTATTTGGTGAAATTGGAGTTGCTCCAATGGATGCAGTTGGAAAAGAATTCAATGCAGATTTCCATAATGCAGTGATGCACGTGGAAGATGAAGAATTAGGAGAAAATATTGTAGCAGAAGAATTCCAAAAAGGCTATATGTACAAAGACCAAGTTCTTCGTCACAGCATGGTAAAAGTAGCAAACTAAAAAGATGCTTCATAAAAATTAGAAATAAGTAAAACATTAGTATAGAGAAAGCAAAGGCTTTCACCAGAGAAAAAAGGAAAAAAACTATAATTTCTGGAAAATGATTAGGAGGAAAAAATCATGGGTAAAATTATTGGTATTGACTTAGGAACAACAAACTCTTGTGTAGCAGTTATGGAAGGTGGAAAACCTGTTGTTATTACAAATACAGAAGGTGCTAGAACAACACCATCTATCGTTGCATTTACAAAAACAGGAGAAAGAGTTGTCGGTGAACCTGCAAAACGTCAGGCAGTAACAAACGCAGAAAAAACAATCTCTTCTATTAAGAGACACATGGGAACTGATTATAAAGTGGATATTGATGGAAAGAAATATTCTCCACAGGAAATTTCTGCTATGATCCTTCAAAAATTAAAAGCAGATGCAGAAAACTATTTAGGAGAAAAAGTAACAGAAGCCGTTATTACAGTTCCAGCTTACTTTAACGATGCTCAGCGTCAGGCAACAAAAGATGCTGGTAAAATTGCTGGTCTTGATGTAAAACGTATCATCAACGAACCAACAGCAGCAGCATTATCTTATGGTCTTGACAATGAAAATGAACAAAAAATCATGGTATACGATTTAGGTGGTGGTACATTCGACGTATCTATCATTGAAATCGGTGATGGTGTTATCGAAGTATTATCAACAGCTGGTGATAACCACTTAGGTGGAGATGACTTTGATAACGTAGTTACACAATATATGTTAGATGAATTCAAAAAACAAGAAGGCGTTGATTTATCAGGAGATAAAATGGCTATGCAGCGTTTAAAAGAAGCTGCTGAAAAAGCGAAAAAAGAACTTTCTTCTGCTACAACAACAAATATCAACCTTCCATTCATCACAGCAACTGCAGAAGGTCCAAAACATTTCGATATGAACTTAACAAGAGCAAAATTCGATGAATTAACAGCTCATTTAGTAGAAAGAACAGCAACACCTGTTACAACAGCATTAAAAGATGCAGGATTAACAGCTTCTGAACTTAATAAAGTATTATTAGTTGGTGGTTCTACTCGTATGATTTCTGTTCAGGAAAAAGTAAAACAGTTAACAGGAAAAGAACCATTCAAAGGTATCAACCCAGATGAATGTGTAGCAATCGGTGCTTCTGTTCAAGGTGGTAAATTAGCAGGTGATGCAGGTGCAGGCGATATCTTATTACTTGACGTAACTCCATTATCACTTTCTATCGAAACATTAGGTGGTGTTGCAACAAGATTAATCGAACGTAACACAACAATTCCTACTAAGAAGAGCCAGATCTTCTCAACAGCAGAAGATAACCAGAGCGCAGTAGATATTCACGTTGTACAGGGTGAAAGACAGTTTGCAAAAGATAACAAATCTCTTGGTAGATTCCGTCTTGATGGTATCGCTCCAGCAAGAAGAGGGGTACCTCAAATCGAAGTAACATTTGATATCGATGCAAACGGTATTGTTAATGTATCTGCAAAAGATTTAGGAACAGGTGCAGAACAGCATATCACAATTACAGCTGGTTCTAATATGTCTGATGCTGATATTGAAAAAGCAGTAAAAGAAGCTGCTGAATTTGAAGCTCAGGATAAGAAGAGAAAAGAAGCAATTGATACAAGAAACGATGCTGATTCTATGGTATTCCAAGTACAAAAAGCGCTTGATGAAGCAGGGGATAAAGTAGATGCAGCAGAAAAAACAAAAGTAGAAGCAGACTTAAATGCTTTAAAAGAATTAGTAGAAAAAACACAGCCTGAAAACATGACAGATTCTGATGTAGAAGCAATCAAATCTGCAAAAGAAACATTAATGCAGAGTGCACAGAACTTATTTGCAAAAATGTATGAAGCAGCTCAGCAGACAGCAGGTGCTAACGGTGCTCCAAATGGAGATGCAAATGCAAATTCTAGCTACAATGCAGATGATGTTGTTGATGGCGATTACAAAGAAGTGTAAGAAAGGTAATAGAAACTAGAACGTAAGACATGTAAAAAACACGTTTGAAATCGTTTGGAAGTTTCATAAAAGAAGAGGTTGTTGCAAAAAGGCTGTAATTACATTCCATTTGCAGCAACCTCTTTTCGAGCATGGAAAGAGAAAGGCAGAGTAAGTAAGATGGCAGAAAAAAGAGATTATTATGAAGTCCTCGGGGTACAAAAGGGGGCTACCGATGCGGAGATTAAACGTGCCTACCGTAAGGTGGCAAAAAAATACCATCCCGATACCAACCCAGATAACCCTGAGGCAGAAGCAAAATTTAAAGAAGCAACCGAAGCTTATGAAGTATTAAGCGATGCTGATAAGCGTGCAAGATACGATCAATTTGGTCATGCAGCCTTTGAACAAGGCGGTGGCGGTGCTGGCGGATTCGGTGGTTTTGGCGGATTCGATTTTAGCGGCGCAGATATGGGTGATATGTTTGGTGACATTTTCGGCGATATTTTTGGCGGCGGAAGAAGCAGAAGAGCCAACAACGGTCCAATGCCAGGAGCTGATGTAAGAGCTTCTATTCGTGTTACATTTAATGAAGCTGTTTTCGGAACAGAAAAAGAATTAGATATTACATTAAATGAAGAATGTGACACTTGTCATGGAACAGGTGCAGCTCATGGAAGTCAACCAGAAACTTGTCAAAAATGTGGTGGTAAAGGTCAAGTTGTCTATACCCAACAGTCTTTATTTGGTATGGTTAGAAATGTTCAAACTTGTCCAGATTGTCACGGAACAGGTAAAATTATTAAAAATAAATGTAAAGATTGTGGCGGAACAGGTTATGTGAAGAAACGTAAGAAGATTCAAATCACAGTTCCAGCAGGTATTGATAATGGGCAGAGTATCCGTATCCGCGGAAAAGGAGAACCAGGAACAAATGGTGGTCCAAGAGGCGATTTAATGGTAACTGTTATGGTAGAACGCCATCCAAAATTCCAACGTCAAGGATATGATATTTTCACAACCGTTCCTGTATCCTTTGCAGATGCAGCACTTGGAGCAAAACTTCGTATTGATACCGTCGATGGTCAAGTAGAGTATGACTTAAAGGCAGGAACACAAACCGATACAAAAGTTCGTTTAAGAGGAAAAGGTGTTCCAACACTTCGTAATAAAAATGTTCGTGGTGATCACTACGTGACATTTGTTGTAGAAGTTCCTACCAGTCTAAATAAAGATCAAAGAGAAGCATTAGAAGCATTCCGTGATGCTATGGCAGGCAAAGCGAGGCAAAAACAAGTTTTGGAGAACGAAAATTTAGAAGAATCCTTAGAAAACCTTGGAAAAGAAATGAAAGATAAAGCAGAAGGTTTTGTAGAAGGGTTATTTAAGAAAAATAAGAAAAAGAAAAAATAAATAACATAATTAGTAAAAAGGAACAATTGCAATAGATGAAAATCTATAGGAGCAGTTGTTCCTTTTTTTGATACAGATCTCGAGCATAATAGTGTTTTGTTCTATAAAAATAATAAATGTTGGGTATTTCTGGGAAATTCATTGACAGAGTGATTGAAAGACGCTAATATAGAACGAAAAGGGAGGTATTTGTTGTGAAAAGAAAAAAATATATTGCTATCGGTATAATTATTTTGATTGTTCTTTGTCTTTTGTCTTATTGTTTCTTTTTTAGGAAAAATTCAAAGTTCTATGTCTACCAGTATGTAAAACAGAGTCATGTAGGGTTGGAACAGTTTGCAGAGAATAGGTTGAAAGAAAACGACAATACGGAGCAAAAAAAATATCATGGTTGGGATGTTTCCTCATACGATACTACTAATATGGTAGAGTTTATTGTGTCAGATTTTGGGATTGGCTCATCCACTACTTACAAAGGGTTTTATTATTCCCCGAACGATGAACCTTTAGGCTTTCAAGGAACAGATGTGGACTGGCAACCAGAAGGCGATGGTTGGAAGTGGAAAGAGAGTGAAGGAGATAATTTTGAATATACCGAAAAGATTATGGATAAATGGTATTGGTTTGAAATGCATTTTTAGTGAAAATAAATTTTAAAATTAGCCTATTAGATGAGTGGAAAAATTAGAAATATATGGTATAATAAAAATAATGACTATTTCTTTTATTATATGAAACGCATAAAACTTATCCTGTGTCATTTATGCGAGGTAAATTCAGATGGGAAAGGGATTTGCTTGTGAAAGATAGATTTCCTTCATATAATAGGGAAATAGCTTGGTGATCAGCAATCACAATGGACAATTACAATGAAAACAGAGAGTATAGGGAGGATACACATCATGGCAACAATTACAACATGCATCGATCAAGTTGCAACTGGGGAAAACATTAAAAACATGATAAAACAAAGTGGATATACAGTAAAAGATATCCAAGCATTGTTAGGTCTTACATATCCTCAGACCATTTATAAATGGCAAAATGGAGAATCATTACCAGATTATGAGAATCTGTTTGCTTTATCCAAACTGTTAAATGTGTCCATCGAAGGACTGATTCAGCATAAATTTATTATTTCAGAAAATGAGAATGGACAGGAATTGAAAAAGGATGGAGAGACTTTGGTATACTTTGCAAATAGTCATGCCGCATAATAAAATAGATTAAAAATAAGTAGGCTTATTGCCTTTGAACAAACGTCTAGAAAGTGTTTCTAGGCGTTTTTTGTATGTAACACTCATTTCATAAGAGAAAGAATAGATTTGTACAATTTTTAAATAGTTTTGTTCTACTATGCAAAATTAAACTGTGCTATAGTCTTTTTAAATATAAAAAATTGAGTTCATCATAATAAAATAGGATAGGAGGAAGTTATGAAAACGTATGAAAAACAGGAAAAGAAAAAAAGTGAAGAACAGTTGATGAGAGCCTTTCAAGATAATAAAGGTGGAAATTTAAAAATGTTAATTCGCATTTTTAAAGGGCACTATTGGGAGTTAATCGGTTCTATTTTCTTTTTTATTATTAAGCATTCACCGGTATGGGTATTGCCGATTGTAACAGCAAATATTATTAATGAAGCGACCTATCGTCATGAAACAGCAGTAAGAGCAATTCTAATCAATGTTATTGTGATGCTCATCTTTCTTGTACAAAATATTTTTACCAATTATCTTCATACATGGCTTTATGCAAAGACGGTTCGTGAAGTGGAGAGGGATTTGCGATTTGCACTTGTGAAGAAATTACAGCTATTATCGATTCCTTATCACAATGGGATTCAATCAGGACGATTGCAATCAAAAGTCATACGTGATGTGGAGCAAATCCAAAATCTTTCCGCACAAATATTTATTACGATTTTAAGTATTTTATTAAACATCGGTGTTTCTCTTGGGGTGATTTTATATAAAAGTCGAACCGTGTTTTTATTTTTTGGATTTACCATTCCAGCAGCGGTGTTTCTCGTTGTAGCATTTAAAGGAAAGATAAAAATTTATAACCGAGAATTTCGTGAAATTATGGAAGAAACTTCAGCAAAAGTGATGGAAATGGTAGAGTTAATTCCTATTACAAGAGCCCATGCTTTAGAAGAAGAAGAGACAGAAAAGATGGGATATCATTTGAGTCAAGTGGCAGAAAAAGGGTTAAAACTCGATATGGTACAGACTTGGTTTTCTTCCATTAGTTGGGTGATGTTTCAAGCATTTCAAGTATTTTGTTTAGGGTTTACTGGCTGGATGGCATTCCGTGGAAGCATTGAAATTGGAGATATTACTCTTTATCAAACGTATTTTTCTTCGATTGTAGCCCAAGTTTCAGGGGTGATAACGCTTCTGCCTATTATTTCAAAAGGGTTGGAGTCCGTACATTCCATTGGTGAAATTTTAATGGAAACCGATGTGGAAGAAAATGAGGGAAAAGAAAAATTACAATCAGTTGAAGGTAATATTCAATTTGAAAATGTGAAATTTTCTTATGAAGAAAAAGATAGACCGATTTTAAACGACTTAAATTTAACGATCAAAAAAGGGGAAACCATTGCCTTTGTAGGGGATTCAGGAGCTGGTAAGACGACGATTTTAAATTTATTAATTGGATTTTTAAAGGTAAAAGGTGGAAGAATCCTTATCGATGGACATGACTTAGAAAAAATCGATATGAGAAGTTTTCGAGAACATATCGCAGTTGTAACACAGCAGTCCATTCTTTTTACAGGGACATTACGAGAAAATATTACATATGGTCTTGAAAATATTACAGAGGAACAAGTGGAAAATGCAATAAAAGGGGCTAACTTAGAAGAACTTGTGAAATCGTTGCCAGAAGGATTGGATACGAAAATTAATGAACATGGAAGCAATTTATCAGGAGGACAAAAGCAAAGAATTTCCATTGCAAGAGCTTTTATAAGAAATCCAGATATTTTAATTCTTGACGAGGCAACTTCTGCCCTTGACAGTGTATCGGAGAAAAAAATTCAAGATTCCATTGAGAAACTTGTAGAAGGAAGAACGACTCTCGTTGTGGCACATCGGTTTTCTACCATTCGAAATGCGGATAAAATTGCGGTCATTGGTAATGGAGGAATATTAGAATATGGGAATTATGAAGAATTAATGGAACAACATGGAAAATTTTATGAAATGAGAATGTTACAAGCATAAGAAAATGGTGAGAAACTAAGAATAGTTTTTCACCATTTTTTAGGTAGAATGATATGATTTTTGAGTTTTATCGTTAACGATATTTCATACGGTACTGTTTTGGTGTTATTTTATGAAACTGTTTAAAATACTTGATAAAATGGCTACAATCACTAAAACCGATCTCTTGACTAATATAGTTTAAATCATAGTCTGTAAACTGTAAAAGATCTTCTGCTCGGTGGATTTTCGCTGATAGAATATAGTCTTTACAAGTTTGGCCATACAATCGTTTAAATTCTTTTGCAAAGTGAGAATAGCTCATATTACACATAGAGGCTAGTTCTTCAATTTTTAAAGATTCCCCAATATGATTATCAATATATTCTAGAATTTCCATGAGAGAATCTGTTGTTTTTTTAATGGCAGGTTGCTTTCTCAATTGAAGCCCTTGGTTGATCCAAAGTTTGATTAATTCCATCATAATAATACAATAATAAGAATGAGCCAAAACGTCGTATCCAAACTGTTTTTGTTCTACAATGGAAATGCATTTCTCGAATAAATCGTTCATTGGAATATGAGAAATTTCATCTTTGGGAAAATACATGGATAGGGTTTCTGTCTCTGATGCCATTTGTAACAAGTAAGATAGTTTTGGCAAGTGGCTATTTTGAATATTTAAATAACTAGCATTGAATTTTAAGACGGCATAAACAATGGGAAGCTGTCCTGTAGAATAAATGGCGTGGTTCATTTGAGGATGAATAACAAGTAAATCTCCTTTTTCTAATACATAATTATGGTTTTCAACTTCAATATAAGCAGAGCCTTCCAGCATATAAATAATTTCCATAAAATAGTGCCAGTGAGGGAGAATTGGGAAGGTTTCTTTTCTTGTATCAAAATAAAAGGCTTCATAAGGAGTATGTAAAATATCACTGTATTCAAAAATAGGTTTCATCGGTATTCCTCCAAATAGTGATTTAAATTTAAGCACTTAAAAAAAGATTAAGGGAAATGAAAATAGATTTTTACAACTTTTAAACGGTTTTATTATACAATAAAAAAATGGCTTATGCTATAGTGAAAGAATGAGCCAAACACGAAAAATTGAATGGATAAAATAGGAGAACCAATCGTGATTGGTGCGGATTTAGGATACGATTAATAATAAAAAATGGAGGATTGCTATGGAATATATAAAAGGAATGAACTTCGCCCCATTTCATAAAAGGGGAACACTGGAAAAAGAAGAAACAAAAGAAAGTTTTCACTACATGTTAGAGCATACAGGTGCTAATTTTATAATATTATCCCCATCGGGACTGCAAAATACGGCGCAGTCAGAAGAGATTTGTTATACTTCTAATGCCACGTTTTCGGATGAAGAGTTAAGAAATATGATTCGATATGCAAAAAGCTGTCATGTAAAAGTGGCATTAAAACCGACGGTGAATTGTAAAAATGGGGTATGGAGAGCGTATGTTAGTTTTTTTGAAAAAGATGTAGTATGTGAGCCGAAATGGGCCAATTGGTTTCAGTCTTATACCGATTTTCAGCTTCACTATGCAAAAATAGCACAAGAAGAACAGTGTGATATGCTTCTTTTAGGAGGTGAAATGGTAATGACAGAACATCGAGAAAAGGAGTGGAGAACCTTAATACAAGATGTAAGAGAAGTTTATGATGGACTGCTCTCTTATAATACAGATAAATATCAAGAGGATAATATTAAGTGGTGGGATGCAGTTGATGTGATTTCCTCTAGTGGATATTATCCGATTGATGATTGGGAACGACAGCTCGATCGAATTGAAGGGGTTGTAAAAAAATTTCAAAAACCATTTTTCTTTGCAGAAGCAGGCTGTATGTCAAGAAAAGGTTCGAAAATGGTTCCAAATAACTGGGAATTAGAGGGAGAACTGCGACTAGAAGAGCAAGTAGAATGGTATGAGGCCATGTTTCGTGCCTGCCAAACAAGAGAATGGATCCGAGGATTTTGTATGTGGGATTGGGCACCTACGATGCATACAAAAAAAGAGGCACAAAAAAATAGTGGGTATGAAATCTGTAGAAAGCCAGTACAAGAAGTAATTCAACAATTTTATAGTAAATTTAATTGATTTTTAACTTAAAAAATGCTAATATTTAAATGATAATTAATTTAAAATAAATTAAAATAGATAAATGACTGGAAAAGGAGAGTTACGATGGGAGTCAAGTTTTGGGAAAAAGAGCAAGTGTTTTTGCTGGATACGAAAAATACAACTTATGGGATTGGCTTAGTAGAAGGCTATGTTGGTCATCTCTATTATGGAAAGAAAATTAAAAAAGGGGAAGAGGATTCGCTCAAGTATTTATTGCGCGCAGGGGAGCATCCAAGAACACCTTCTGTCAATGCAAGGGAGAAAAATACATTTCTGGATACCTTTCCAATGGAATATCCAGAATATGGAATGGGCGATTATCGAGAATCTGCCCTTTGTATTCGAAGTGAAGAGGGATATATGGCAAGTGAAAGCCTCTATCAAAAACACGAAATTTTTAAGGGAAAACCAAAAATAAAAGGATTGCCAGCTTCTTTTGGAACGGAAGAGGAATGTGAAACCCTTTGCATTACTTGTTTTGATCCTGTTCTTAGCATGGAAGTGGAGCTTTTTTATACAGTTTTTGAGAAACTGGATGTCATAACACGCCATGTTGTTCTGAAAAATAAAGGCACAAAGCCATTTTATATTGAAAAAGTGTTAAGTGCCAGTATGGATTTGGATGATAATGATTTTTCTCTTTTAAGTCTTCATGGCTCTTGGGCAAGAGAACGGCATATTCAGATTCATTCGATTGGATATGGGCGTCAGTCCGTTGGTTCTTTTCGTGGAGAATCCAGTCATCAAGAACACCCATTTATCGCGCTTGTAACAAAAGATACGACACAAGATTGTGGGGAAGTATATGGAATGAATTTTGTTTATTCTGGAAACTTTAAAGCACAAGTAGAAAAAGATCAATTTGATATGATTCGCATATCTATGGGAATTCACCCAGATGGATTTTGTTGGAAGTTATCCAAAGGAGAAACGTTTTATGCTCCAGAAGTTGTTATGGTATATTCGGCAAATGGGCTTGGACATATGACAAGAACGTATCATGATTTTTATAGAAATCATTTAATTAGAAGCCCATATCGAGATAAAAAACGTCCGATTTTAATTAATAACTGGGAAGCTACCTATTTTGATTTTAATGAGAAAAAATTGTTGGATATTGCAAAAGAAGCGAAACAATTAGGGATTGAAATGCTTGTGATGGATGACGGCTGGTTTGGAAAGAGAAGTTCCGATGACAGCTCCTTAGGGGATTGGGTTGTAAATGAAGAAAAAATTAAAGGCGGATTAAAAAAATTAGTCGATGATGTCAATGAAATTGGGTTACAGTTCGGTATTTGGTTTGAACCTGAGATGATTTCTAGAAATTCGGAATTGTTTAAAAAACATCCCGATTGGGCAATTCAAATTCCAGAAAGAACGATTACCGAAAGTAGAGCCCAGTATGTTCTTGATTTATCAAGAAGAGAAGTGCTTGACTATGTGTATGAATCGGTAGCAACGATTTTAAGAAGTGCGAATATTGCCTATGTGAAATGGGATATGAATCGCCAGTTGACGACAATCGGAAGTGCTAAGTTGCCAAAAGATCAACAAGGAGAACTGTATCATCGTTATGTTCTAGGTGTTTATGAATTACAGGAGCGGTTAATAACAGAATTTCCTGAGTTGCTATTAGAAAACTGCTCTGGTGGCGGTGCTCGATTTGATGCAGGAATGTTATATTATAGCCCTCAGATTTGGTGTTCCGATGATACCGATGCTATGGAACGTTTGCTCATTCAAGAAGGAACTTCTCTTATTTATCCAATCTCTTGTATGGGAGTTCATGTCAGTGTTTGCCCAAATCATACGGTTGGAAGAAATACTCCATTTGAAACGAGAGGCCATGTGGCCTTATGTGGTACCTTTGGATATGAGTTAGATATTACAAAATTAACAAAAGAAGAAAAAGAGGTTGTAAAAAAACAAGTATCCGATTATCATAAGTATAATGAGATTATTCGAACAGGAGACTATTATCGTCTTGTTTCTTGTAGAGAGAGCAAGTATTATGATAGTTTTATCATTGTAAATAAGGAGAAAACAAAGGCCTTGCTTTTTGATGTGCAAGTTCTTGCAAGACCAAATAGAAGGAGTAGAAAACTTCGCTTAAAAGGACTTGATGAAAACCGTTTATATAAAATGGGAGAGACATGGTATCAAGGTTCTGTGCTTATGAATGCGGGAATTTTAATACCAGAAGAACAAGGAGACTTCAAAAGCAGGGTAATGTTGTTTGAGGGAAAGTAAAATGGCACAAAAAAAAGAAGTTAAATTGGAGAATATAGCGAAAGAGCTAGGAATTAGTATTGTTAGTGTTTCAAATGCATTAAAAGGAAAAAAGGGAGTCAGTGAGCAATTACGGCTAAAAGTGATGGAAAAGGCAGAACAGCTTGGCTATCAAGTCAAGCCAGCTGAACATGTAGAAGAGAAAAAAAGCTATCGAATTGGCGTAATTGTAGCAGAACGCTATATTAAGGAATTTCCTTCTTTTTATATGGACATTTATAAGAGAATTGCGCAGGAGACAACAAAGAGAGGGAGTTTTACGATTCTAGAGATTATTAATGAAGAAAAAGAGAGAATGGAACAAGAAGTATCTGTTTTTTCTGATATCGAAATTCAAGGCCTGATCATTATTGGAGAGTTAAATCCCACTTATATTAAAGAGGCAATTGCATTTTGCCAAGTGCCTGTTGTCTGTGTAGACTATTATGGAACAGAAAAAGAGGTTGATTATATTGTTTCCGATAGCTATGGCGGGATGCAGGCAGTTACCCAATATTTAATTGATCATGGGCATAAAGAGATTGTATTTCTTGGGACGATAGAAGCGACCAATAGTATTATGGATCGATACCAAGGATATTGTAAAGCTATGACAAAAAATCGTTTTCCAGAGAGAAAAGATTGGGTGATTTCGGATCGCAGTAAAGATGGATATGGATATCAAATCGATTTTGAACTTCCAAAAGAGCTTCCGACTGCCTTTGTTTGCAATTGTGATAGAACCGCTTATTTGTTAATTGAAAAGCTGGAACAAAGAGGGTATCGTGTTCCAGAAGATATTTCTGTTGTTGGGTTTGATCACTATGGTTATCAAAGCCAAGAAAAAATAAAGCTTGTTACTTATGAAAACGATGAGAAGGCCATTGCTCAAATTAGCGTCAATACTCTTATGAAAAAGATGGAGGGAAAGAGGAAGTGCGGAGAGATTCGAATTGTAGAAGGAAAATTAATTGAAGGTAACACAGTAGGAAATCCGTCTTTCAATCATGAAACAGAAAAAAAATTAGGAAAGGGGATAGAATAAGTGTGTCAAGAGAAGTGAAGTTAAAGGATATTGCATCAGAACTTAATGTTAGTATAGTGACAGTGTCCAATGCGTTATCAGGAAAAAAGGGGGTTAGTGACTCTGTAAGAAAACAAGTCATTGAAAAGGCAAAGGAAATGGGATATAATACCACAAAGTATGAGAAGAAGGCAGAGCCAACGGTTCGTATTGGAGTGATTGTCTCTGAGAAATATTTAGAGGTAGGTGCTTCCTTTTATTGGGCTCTTTATCAACAAGTGGCTTATATGGCATCCAAAAAAAATAGTTTTACTATATTTGATGTGTTAGAAAGCAAGAAAGAAGAACAAAAAGAACTTCCAAAAATTTTATCAGAAGAAGGCATTGATGGAATTATTATTATTGGCTGGATGGAACATGATTATGTGAAAAAAATTGTAGAATCCACGAAGATACCAGTTGTATTATTGGATTTTCATATAGACGATCTTCCTTGTGATGCGGTAATTTCTAATAATTATGTTGGTATGTATAAAATGACACGCTATTTATTAGAACGAGGACATAGAGAAATAGCATTTGTTGGATCCATCTATGCCAATGAAAATATTATGGATCGCTATTTTGGATATCGAAAGGGCATGATGGAATATGGAATTTCTGTAAAACCAGAATGGGTCATAAAGGATCGAGATATTGAGACCAATACATTAGGTATAGAATTGCCAAGGAAGATGCCTACAGCCTTTGTATGTAACTGTGACTTGACTGCTAGTATTTTGCATGATGAATTAAAGAAAATCGGGTATGACGTGCCAGAAGATATTTCCATTGTAGGGTATGATAATTATTTGTATGGACATTCTTTTGCAAATGAAGTGACGACTTATAACGTGGATATGGAGCAGATGGCAAAAGAGGCAGTCCACATTTTATTAAAAAGGGTGAAAGGAATTAGCACTCATGCTGGTATCCACTATGTGGATAGTAAAGTGGTAGAAAGAACAAGTGTAAAAGAGCGAACGGAATAAGTTATATTATTTTGTTAGAAAGTAAAAAGGATTTTTCTCCAAAAGAAATGAGGAGGAAGATCCTTTTTTATATGATAGGATTCCTCTCTTATAGGATTCCTTGCAAAGTGAGCTATCTTATAAGATAAAAAAAGCTATATTATCAGCATTTTATTGGTTTGGCAATCTGTGGTATAATAAAAAAAGAGACCAAGCAAACGGATTAGAACCATAGTGATTGTGAGTGGTGAATGGCACTCACATCACAATCGTTGTTGTAAAAAAAGGTTAGAGACAAAAAATAATAGAAAGATAGGATAAAATCATAAGATAGAATAGGATGAAGATGAAATGAAAAAGAAATTAGTATTAGGAATTTTAGCTCATGTAGATGCGGGGAAAACGACACTTTCAGAAAGTTTGCTTTATTTAAGCGGAGCGATTCGAAAGCTAGGTCGTGTGGATTATAAAGATGCTTTTTTGGATACTTATACGTTAGAAAGAGAGCGTGGAATTACCATTTTTTCAAAGCAAGCATTGCTGTCGATTGGAGAACGGGAAGTCACTCTTTTAGATACTCCAGGCCATGTGGATTTTTCAGCAGAAATGGAACGAACGTTACAAGTGCTTGATTATGCCATTTTGGTAATCAATGGAGCGGATGGTGTTCAAGGGCATACGCTCACCCTTTGGAAGTTATTAGAACGTTATCAAATTCCTGTATTTTTATTCGTCAATAAAATGGATCAAGAGGGAACGCAAAAAGAAACATTGCTTTTGGAATTGAAAAAGCGGTTAAGTGAAAGTTGTGTTGATTTTGAAACGTATGGAGAAGGTGAGGAATGGATAGAATCCGTTGCCATGTGCGATGAAGCTGTATTAGAACATTACTTAGAACATGGAGAAGTGACAAAAAACGATGTGCAACGGATGATAAAGGAAAGAAAACTATTTCCGTGTTTCTTTGGTTCTGCGCTTAAATTATTTGGTGTGGAGGAATTCATAAAAGGGATGGACGAGTATATGATGGATGTTGCTTACCCAAAAGAATTTGGGGCAAAAGTATATAAGATTGCAAGAGATCCGCAAGGGAATCGTCTCAGTTATATGAAGATTACAGGGGGAACGTTAAAAGTCAAAGATATTTTAACGAACAAAAAATCCGATAACAAACAAGAAAACCAAGAAGTCTGGGAAGAAAAAGTCGATCAAATTCGAATTTATTCTGGAGCGAAGTTTGAGTCCGTAAAGGAAGTGGAAGCAGGGACAATTTGTGCGGTTACTGGTTTAAACAATACATATCCAGGGCAAGGGCTTGGGATTGAAGTTGCCTCCGATATGCCGGTATTAGAGCCTGTGCTTACGTATCAAATTCAGGTTCCAGAAGGTACGGATCTTACTGTTATGTTAAAGCAGTTAAAACAGTTAGAAGAAGAAGAGCCAGAACTTCATATTGTTTGGAATGAAAGTTTAAATGAGATCCATGCACAGCTTATGGGAGAAGTGCAAATTGAAATTTTAAAAACGATGATTGAAGAACGATTTGGGGTATCGGTAGAGTTTGGAGCAGGAAATATTGTCTATAAAGAAACGATTGCCGATAAAGTAGAAGGAGTTGGCCATTTTGAACCATTAAGACATTATGCAGAAGTACACCTTTTGATGGAACCAGCAGAAACAGGAAGTGGATTGCAGTTTGATACCGCTTGTAGTGAAGATATGCTCGATCGAAATTGGCAAAGGCTTATTTTAACCCATTTAGAAGAACGAGAACACGTTGGAGTGTTAACCGGTTCTCCAATTACCGATATGAAGATTACGTTAGTGTCGGGACGAGCTCATCAAAAGCATACAGAAGGAGGCGATTTCCGTCAAGCCACTTATCGCGCCATTCGACAAGGGTTAAAAGAAGCAAAAAGTGTGTTATTAGAACCATATTATGAATTCCGCATGGAACTTCCAACCGAACAGGTAGGAAGAGCTATGGCTGATATTCAAAAAATGCAAGGAAGTTTTGAAGGGCCATGGATGGAAGGGGAGATGGCGATTTTAACAGGAACAGCTCCTGTTTCTACTATGAAGGGGTATCAGACAGAACTCATCTCTTATACAAAAGGTTGCGGTCGAATGTTTTGTTCTTTTAAAGGATATGAGTCTTGTCACAATCAAGAAGAAGTAATAGAAGCCATTGGATATGATTCCGAACGGGATTTGGAAAATCCGACAGGCTCTGTCTTTTGTGCCCATGGAGCAGGGTTTTTAGTACCTTGGTATCAAGTAAAAGATTATATGCATATAGAGGCCATTGACACGATTCGAAAGGAAAAAGAGGATTTTGCCATAAAAGAAACGCCAGTGAAGACAAGTTCTTATGATGATTTTATTAGTCATGATGAGATAGAAGAGATTTTTGATCGCACATTTGGCACAGGATCTTTTAAAAAGAGAAGAGACATAGGAGCTACAAGGCAAGTCATTGAGTATAAAAAAGAGAAAAAGAAAATAGAAACGCCATCGGAAGAGAGTTTCCTTTGGAAACAGAGAAAAGAAGAGAAAAAAGAAGCGATAAAAAAACAAGAAGAGTATTTGCTTGTGGATGGATATAATATTATTTTTTCATGGGAAGAATTAAAAGATTTAGCCACGGTTAGCATTGATGGTGCAAGAAATAAGCTGATGGATATTTTATGTAACTATCAAGGATTTAAACATTGTGAATTAATCGTTGTTTTTGATGCTTATAAACTAGAAGGACATCCAGTGGAGATTAGTAATTATCACAATATTCATGTTGTCTATACAAAAGAAGCCGAAACAGCCGATCAATATATTGAAAAATTAGTCCACCAAATCGGGAAAAAGTATGATGTGACAGTAGCCACATCGGATAAATTAGAGCAGGTAATTATTTTAGGACAAGGTGCAAAGAGGCTGTCTGCGAAAGATTTTAAAGAAGAAGTGGAAAGAATGAATCAACAAATTCGTACCGACTATTTAGAGAAACAAGAAAAGAGTCACAATTATTTATTTGATCATTTAGATGAAGATCTCGCCAATTATGTGGAAGAGATGAGGATTGGAAAAAAGAAAAATAACGAAGAATAATATAGAAAAAATGCCCCAAAGATTTTTTAAGGAAAAAGAAAAATCTTTGGGGCGTTTTGTAGTAACAAGGACGGATGAAACGGTCAATCCATATAGTTTCGAAATACTTTTTTTGTAAGACAAACCGAGCAGATAGCACAAATAGAGCAACCAATCAGCAGCCAATAAGCAAATGTGTAGAAGAAGATCTGTGGAAAGAGCCAAGTAATAGCAAGTGGAATATAAGTACTTATAAAAAGAGCTACTGTATAAGGAAAATGTTTTAAAGCAGTTAAAAAGCTATTTTTTATAATTGTGAGCGGTTCGTTGATAAAAGTTGCCTGTAAAGGAAAGAGATATAAGGTCGTAAAGCTTATGACAATAAAAAAAAGTAAATATAGTATTAATAAAATAAAGTTTTGAAGGTGATGGGCTATGTAGTTGGAAAAGAAAAAAAGAGCGGCTATAGCAACTATCAATACAATAGAAATTGTGGTAGCAGGAATAAAATTTTCTTTCCATGCTTTTTTATAGTCATTGAGTACCGTAGATTCTTCGTCAACAAGTCGTTTCTTAATACAAATATAAAGTGCACAAGAAGACGTTCCGATTGTGATGATTGGAAGAGATGTCATTAAAAATAGAATATTTAATACAATAAAATCTCCGATTTTGGACATGAAATTAAAAAATTTGTTCTCTGGATGAAAGGACATAGAAAAACCTCCTAATAATGCGTTGATAAAATTTTAACTTAATAATAGATTAACATATAATTTAAAAAAATCAAGAATGAATTAAATGGAATTAAAATTTTAATTAACGAAAAAACGATTAAAGTTAAATTAAGTTAAAAAATAAGCGGAAATATTAGGGGAAGTGCATAAAAAATCAACTAAAAAAATGTATAAAATATAGAAAAGTATTATTACAATAAAAAAACATTGCATTTGTATTGGTAAAATGCTAAAATTAAAACAACTTAAAAAAGATTAAAAAATAGGAGGAAATGAAGATGAGAAGAAAGTCACTTAAAAAAATCATTGCTGTTTCCATGGCAACGATGATGGCATTTTCTATGGCAGCATGCGGGGGTTCAAAATCTGATACTTCTAAAGAGAAAGAAGAAATGGACGTAACACTTGATCAGATCAAATTGGGCGAAGACTATACCGATATCAAGGCGGACTTAAAATTTCTGACACATAGAACTGATATTGTAGATACAGATTTTGAAAAGTATAAACAAGAATTTAATAAGATGTATCCAAATATCAATATTACATATGAACCAATTACTGACTATGCGAATGATGTTACTACTCGATTATCAACAGGAGACTGGGGAGACATTTGTATGATACCAACAACAGTTGATAAAGATGAATTGGGGAATTATTTCCAAAAATTTGGTCAGTATGATAGTCTATCTAAAAGCTATGATATGTTGAACAACTTCCGATATGGAGAAGATATTTATGGAATTCCATCTATGGCGAATGCGCAAGGAATTGTTTATAACAAAAAAGTATTTGAACAAGCAGGAATTACAGAAATTCCAAAGACTCCAGATGAATTTATTGCAGCATTAAAAGCGATTAAAGAAAAAACAGATGCAATTCCACTTTATACAAACTTTGCAGCCGATTGGACAATGAGTGCTTGGGATGCTTATATTTCAGGAAGTGCTACTGGAGATCCAGATTATATGAATGTGGGATTATTAAAAGGTAAAAATCCATTTTCCGATCGAGGAGATGGAACAGGTCCTTATGCAGTATATAATGTGCTTTATGAGGCGGTAAAACAAGGACTGACAGAAGACGACCCAACAACAACAGACTGGGAAGGGTCAAAAGGAATGATCAATCAAGGAAAAATTGGAACAATGGTACTCGGTTCATGGGCTGTAATTCAAATGCAACAAGCAGGGGAAAATGCAGATGATATCGGTTATATGCCATTCCCAATTACAGTAAGTGGAAAACAGTATGCAACAGCAGGTCCAGATTATTGCTATGGTATTAATGTAAATAGTTCTAAAGATAATAAGATTGCCGCAATGTGTTACATCAAATATTTAGTGGAACAATCTGATTATGCACAAGCAGCAGGCGCTATTTCAGTTGTAAAAGGCTCTGAATTACCAGAAGTATTAAAAGATTTTGACGGTGTTGAATTAGTTGTTGATAATCCAGCTCCAGAAGGAGAAGAAAATTTATTTGGGGATGTAAATAATGATTCTGAGCTTGGAATTAACGTATCTGGTGTTATGCCAAAACAAGTAGTAGAAGAAGCGACAAGTGGAACAAAAACAATGAAAGAGATGTCCGATGAATGGAATGCTGCTTGGACAGCTGCTCAGGAGGCAAATGGCATCGATCCACAATAAAAATAAAAGAAATTATAGTATTATGAAGTCATTTTACAATTCAATAAAACAGAGTGAATAAGAAAAATAAATAGGAGGGGTTGTTACAATTATTTTTTTATCCAATTCAACGCTGATAGGAATGAAAATAAGAAAAAAGATTGCTATCAGTTAGAAAAAAGATAAAGAATTTTCGTAACAACCTCTTTCTATGTAAAAAAACAGTTTAAGAGAGAAAGGAGTGTTTTGATGGGAGAGAAAAAACAATCATTTAATTTTTTTAAGTGGCTTGGAAAAGAAAAAGTAAACAGAAGACTTGTTATGATCACATTTATGATTGTGCCATTACTGTTATTATTTACGTTTACTTATCTTCCATTTGCAAAAATGGTTCAGTTCAGTTTCTATGATATGAAATACATTGGTGATAGAGAATTTGTAGGACTACAAAATTACATAGAAGTTTTTACAAGGGATGATTGTTTTAAAGCATTAAAATTAAGTCTTTATTATATTGCGGCATCTTTTGTGCAGTTAGCATTAGCCTTATACTTTGCTTCTATTTTAAGTTTTAAAACAAGAGCAGGTGGACTTTTTAAAGGATTTATGTTTTTCCCATACTTAGTATGTGGAATCGCTGTCGGTTTTATTTTCAAATTTTTCTATACAAGAGGATTCGTACTCGATACCGTTCTTCAATGGTGTGGATTTGAACTGGATAATCTTCCTTATTGGTTAAGAGATACAAGTATTAATAATATTTCAATTGCAGCCACCTCGATTTGGAGATATATGGGACAGAATATGGTATTGTTTGCAGGTGCCATTATGTCGGTAGATTCCACGTTATATGAAGCGGCAGATATCGATGGGGTAAATGGGTGGCAAAAATTCCGCTATATTATTTTCCCAAGTATTAAAACAATTATCGTATTAAATATGATTTTATCCATTACAGGTTCTTTAAGTGCTTTTGAACCACCATATGTTATTACAGGGGGTAATTTTGGAACAGCCACTTACTTCGTTGTTATGGATAAATTAGCCCATACGACACAAAAAGTTGGTCTTGCTTCTGCGATGGCAGTTGTCCTATTAATTATTATTATTATCGCAACCGTTCTTCAAAAAGTATTCTTTGCCTACTTCTTTGGAGAAGGAGATAAAGAAGCCATTCGGACAATAAGAAAACGTGAAAAGGCATTAAAAGCAAAACAAGCGAAAGAAATAGCTATGGGAAAAGGAGGCAGATAACCAATGAGCATACCGAAATTAAAGAGAGTTATTTGGATTATTTTTAAATATGCCACATTGATTTTTGGTGCATTTATTTCCGTTCTTCCAGTTGTTGTCTGTGTCATTACCGCATTTAAAACACCAGAAGAATATGCTTCCACAAATGTTATGACATTGCCAGAAAGTTGGACGTATTTTGATAACTTTATTCAAGCGTGGAAGCAGGCTAATATGGGGCTTGCATTTCGAAATTCTATTATTATTTTATTTTTTGTATTAATCGGATCCATTTTAACAGGTTCTATGCTTGCCTATATTTTAAATCGTTTTAAGTTTTTTGGAAATGGAATTATCCGTAACTTATTCCTATTTGCATCTTTGCTTCCAGGAATTGCAATGCAAGTATCCGTATATCAGATTATGTATTCTCTTCATTTAATTAACAGTCTTCCAGGATACATTATTTTAATGTGTGGTACGGATGTTATTTCCATTTATATTTTCATTCAATTTTTTGAAAATATTCCGACGTCATTGGATGAATCAGCCATTCTTGATGGATGTACTTACTTTGGAATTTTCTTTAAGATTTTATTCCCACTTTTAAAACCGGCTGTTGTAACCGTTATGATTTTAAAAGGAGTTGGTACATACAACGAATATTATACGGCAAATCTTTATTTACAAGATAAAAATCAATATGTAACCGTCGCTACCTCCTTATTTAAATTTACAGGACCATTAGGCAATCAGTATAACTACATCTGTGCGGGAGTTATTATAACAATGCTTCCAGCTTTAATTATCTTCATTTTATGTCAAAAACAAATTTATAGTGGTTTAACACAGGGAGCAGTTAAGGGATAACGAGAAGAAAACATATCAAAAGTAACAAATAAGTTTAAAAATTGTACATAAAACAAAATCATAATAGAATAAAAAATTCGGAGGAACTATCGTATGAGTAACGTAAAAATTATCGGACCAAAGGTGCCAAACGTACCTTGGCAAGAAAGACCAGAAAATAGCAAAGAGTGGATGCCAGTTTGGCGATATAGGGAAAATCCAATTATTGATAGAAATCCAGTAGAAGGAGTAGCGAGAATTTTCAACAGTGCGGTTATGCCTTATGAAGATGGATTTATCGGTGTATTTCGTGGAGAACAGACGAATGGAATTCCATACATTTATTTAGGAAGAAGTAAAGATGCCATTCATTGGGAATTTGATAAAGAAAAAATTCCATTTATTGATGAAAATGGCGAAAGTTTTATGCCACGTTATGCGTATGATCCACGCCTTGTCAAAGTGGAAGATACATACTATATCATTTGGTGCCAAGATTTTTATGGTGCAGCCATTGGTATGGCAAAGACAACAGATTTTAAAACTTTTGTCCGTGTGGAAAATCCATTCCTTCCATTTAATCGAAATGCAGTTTTATTCCCAAGAAAAATCAATGGCAACTTTATGATGCTTTCAAGACCAAGCGATAGCGGCCATACACCATTTGGAGATATTTTCTTATCCGAAAGTCCAGACCTTGTATACTGGGGAAAACATCGCCATGTCATGGGAAAAGGAAATGAATGGTGGGAATCTTTAAAAATTGGTGGAGGAGCGGCTCCAATTGAAACAACAGAAGGTTGGCTTTTATTCTACCACGGAGTGAGTGGAACTTGTAACGGCTATGTATATAGCATCGGTGGAGCTATTTTAGATATTGATAATCCATCTATCGTAAAATATCGTTGTGAAAACTTCTTATTAACACCAGAAGAATGGTATGAAGAAAGAGGTTTTGTGCCAAATGTTGCTTTCCCATGTGCAACGATTCATGATTCAGAATCTGGAAAAATCGCTATTTACTATGGAGCAGCGGATTCTTATGTTGGTCTTGCATTTACAGAAGTGAATGAAGTGGTAACTTACATTAAAGAACATAGCGTAGTAACAGAGTCTGATACAGAAATCGGAAGAAGATAATTAGCGTATAGTAAGGGAGTATGACGTAGAAATTGGAAAGAGTATATGAAACAAAACAATTCGTATCCGAAGTAAGAGCTCATCTAACAAAAGCCCTCATCCCATTTTGGGAGGGGCTAAAAGATGAAACTTATGGTGGATATTATGGATATATGGGCTATGATTTGGCAGTGAATCAAAAGGCAGAAAAGGGTTGTATTTTGAATAGCAGAATCTTATGGTTCTTTTCAAATGCCTATGATTTATTGAGAGAAGAGCATTTATTAGAACATGCAAAACATGCCTATCAGTTTTTAAAGAACTATTGTATCGATGCTACTTATGGTGGTGTTTATTGGTCATTACAGTATGATGGAACGGTACTTGATGGAACAAAACATACGTATAATCAAGCCTTTGCCATTTATGCACTTTCTTCTTATTATGCAGTAACAAAAGAAGAGGAAGCGTTAGAAATCGCACAGAACTTATATCAATTAATTGAGGAATGCTGTAAAGATGAGGAAGGATATTTAGAGGCATTTACCGTTGATTTTAAACCAGAGTCCAATGAAAAATTATCGGAAAATGGTGTGTTAGCAGAAAAGACAATGAATACATTACTTCATGTCTTTGAGGCCTATACGGAGCTTTATCGTGTAACAAAAAAAGAAGAGGTTGGAAATAACCTGCGCTTTATGATGGATCTTTTTACGGATAAAGTGTACAACAAACAATTAGGAAGACAGGAAGTATTTTTTGATAGTCATTGGAACAGCTTACTAGATCTTTATTCTTATGGACATGATATTGAAACTTCATGGTTAATGGATCGAGGAGCAGAAGTGTTGGCAGATGAGTCTTATGAAGAAAAAATAGGTCAAGTGACGAAGGTGATTGCTGAAAATATTTATCATCGTGCTTATATCGATCACTCTCTCGTAAATGAAGCAGAAGATGGAGTGGTCGATAAGACGAGAGTTTGGTGGGTGCAGGCAGAAACTGTCGTTGGATTTTTAAATGCTTGGCAAAAACAAAGGGGTTGTGACAACTATTTAGAAGGTGCTTTTGACGTTTGGAATTACATTAAAGAGTATATGATCGATAAGAGAAATGGTTCGGAATGGTATTGGGCATTAGATGAGAATCACAATCCGATAGAAAAACCTATCGTAGAACCTTGGAAGTGTCCATATCATAACGGAAGAATGTGTATAGAAGTGATTAGGAGGCTTGAAAAATAAATGATACATAAACAATATTATGTGGAACTTGCCAAATATGACAAGTTGATTGCAAAAAAAAATGAAAAAGCGAATTTTTATAATGGCATTTACACTCGTTATAAAAATCCAGTGTTAACAAGAGAGCATGCACCCATTCATTGGAGATATGATTTGAATGAGGAAACCAATCCATATTTTATGGAACGCCTTGGCATCAATGCAGTTATGAATTCAGGAGCCATTGGACTAGATGGAAAATATTATCTTGTAGCACGTGTAGAAGGAAATGATAGAAAGTCATTTTTTGCAGTGGCAGAAAGTGATAATGGTGTGGATGGTTTTCGTTTCTGGGATTATCCAGTCGTGCTTCCAGATACTTGTAAAGAAGAAACAAACGTCTATGATATGCGTTTGACAAAACATGAAGATGGATGGATTTATGGAGTCTTTTGTTCCGAAAGCAAAGATACAGAAAGTGATGATTTGTCTGCAGCCGTGGCACAGGCTGGTATCGTTCGCACAAAGGATTTAAAAACTTGGGAACGTCTTGACAACTTAAAAACACTCCGTTCCCCACAACAGAGAAATGTTGTACTTCATCCAGAGTTTGTAAATGGAAAGTATGCCTTTTATACAAGACCAATGGACGGATTTATTGAAACGGGAAGTGGCGGAGGAATTGGATTCGGGCTTTGTGATGATATTGAACACGCGGTGATTGAGGAAGAAACGATTATTAGTAGACGAGTTTATCATACATTGACAGAGGCAAAAAATGGAGCAGGAGCAGTTCCTTTTAAAGGAAAAAAAGGTTGGATTCATATTGCTCATGGGGTAAGAAATACAGCAGCAGGACTTCGCTATGTATTATATGCCTTTGCAACGGATTTTAAAGATCCAACAAAAGTGATTGCAGAGCCATCTGGTGTATTTTTAGTGCCACTTGGAAAAGAAAGAGTGGGAGATGTATCCAATGTTGTTTTCACAAATGGAGCCATTGCAAGAGAAAATGGAGATGTTTATATTTATTACGCTTCTAGCGATACAAGACTTCATGTAGCGACGACGACAATCGATCAATTAGAAGATTATTTATATCAAACACCAAAAGATCCACTTCGTTCTTCGGATTGTGTGAAACAGCGAGTGGAACTCATTCATAAAAATTTAGAACTATTAAAATAATGGATTTTTGATGGGCTGAACTGCTTGAGTCTTTTAGTAGAAGAAGGCTCAAGAAAGTTCAGCTCATCGTTTTTAATAGGATAGGATTTGGATAGAAAGGGAGAAAAATGAAGGTTGCATTGAATGACGTACGGTTACAATATAGCGGAAGAATCGATAGGAGAAATAGGAAAAAGCCAGAATGGGTATTTCCAGCTACTTCTCTTACCTTCCGATTTTTTGGAAAAACAGCCAAATTAACCGTCCAAAATAAAAGAGGCTGTTGGAATTCTTATGTTGGAGCAATTGTGGATGGGGAACAAAAAACGTTTCCATTAAAAGAAAAGGGAAGAACAGAAATCGTTTTTGTTGATGGAGAGGAAAAGGAGCATACGATTTTGTTTTTTAAACGGATGGATAGTTGTCATGAAATTGTATTAGAAGAATTAGAACTATCCGATGGAAGTATGTTATTAGAACCTCCCAAAAAGCCAAAGAGAAAAATAGAAGTCTATGGAGATTCGGTATCCGCAGGAGAAGTATCAGAGGCAGAGGCTTATTGTGGAAAAGAAGATCCGAACCATAATGGAGAGTATTCGAACAGTTGGTATTCTTATGCATGGATCACAGCAAGAAAATTAAATGCCGAGATTCACGATATCGCACAAGGAGGAATTGCTCTTTTAGATGGAACAGGGTGGTTTTGTGATCCCATTTTTTTAGGAATGGAAAGTGTATGGGATAAAGTACATTATAATCCAGAAATTAGTGAGATGACAAAATGGGATTTTCGTCAATATGCACCAGATGTAGTAATCGTAGCTATCGGGCAAAATGATAACCATCCAGAAGATTATATGAAAGAGGATATAGAAGGAGAAAAAGCCATTCGTTGGAGAAGGCATTATAAAAAGTGGATCCAGTCCATACGAAACACTTATCAAGATGCCGTAATTATTTTAACTACAACTATTTTATGCCATGACAAAAACTGGGATGAGTCCATTGAAAGGGTTTGTAAGGAATTAGACGATGATAGGGTCTTTCATTTTTTATATTCAAAAAACGGCTGTGGAACTCCTGGGCATATTCGGGGTTCGGAAGCAGAAGAGATGGCAGAAGAATTAGCAAGCTATATTGACATGTTAAGTGAAAAAATTCCAGTATGGAAAGAGGAATGAAAGGAGAGGAAGGTCATGATAAAAAGCAATTTATGGCGGTTAAAAGAGTCTATGAGGCGAGCCAAAGAAGGAAAAGAAGTGACCGTTGGATTTTTAGGTGGCTCCATTACACAAGGAAGTCTCTCTTCTAAGGAAACAACTTGTTATGCCTATCTTGTCTATGAATGGTGGCAACGTACTTTTCCAAAGGCTAAGATTCATTATGTCAATGGTGGTATTGGTGGAACGAGTTCTCACTTTGGGGCAGGAAGAGTAAAAGAGGATATGTTGATTTATCAACCAGATGTTGTATTTGTAGATTTTAGTGTGAATGATGAAGCCGAACCATTTTTTCAAGAAACGTACGAAGGTGTCATTCGCCAGTTATTAAAATGGCAATCAAAGCCAGCCGTTGTATTATTAAACAATGTCTTTTATGAAGATGGGCATAACGCACAGGAGTATCACAACGAGATTGGGGATTATTATGGAATTCCTCACGTCAGTATCAAAGATACCATTTATCAACAAATAGAAAAAGGAATTTATAAAAGAGAAGAGTTGTCACAAGATGGGTTGCACCCAAATGACAAAGGGCATTTTCTTGTGGCAGAGGAAATCATTCGCCTATTAGAAGAAGTAAAAGCCGAGATGAATGGAAGTTATGAGGGAGGAAACGATGATAAAAAAGAGAGGGAACAAGTAGAAGTGGAGTTTTTAAAAGCCCCTCTTACAAAAAATGCATATGAGGGAGCCATTCGTTATACGATACAAAATTCTCTCCCTAGATTAGAGGGATTTCGAGCGGATACAAAAGAGAAAAAAGGGCATCTTGATTGTTTTAAAAATGGATGGATTGGAAGAGAAGAAGGAGATAAAATCACTTTCTCGCTAGAAGGAAGTTGTATTGCCGTTCAATATCGAAAGACCATTCAAAAACCTTCTCCGATTGCAAAAGTAGTTCTCGATGGAGAAGAAGAAAAGGCGATTTTATTAGATGGAAACTTTGAAGAGGATTGGGGAGATTGTCTATTTCTACAACCGATTTTACATCACGGAGAAAACAAAAAACATACTGTTTCCATTGAAATTATAAAAGCGACAAAAGAAGATAAAGTGCCATTTTACTTGTTATCGATGATTGTGGCGTAATCGTTTTCTATGTAGCATAGCAGTTTTATAAAAATTAAAAAAGAAAAGAGAAAGGAGTTTCTTATGACAGCGAGAGAACAATATGAATTTTGGTGTACAGCACCTTATTTTGATGAACAGACAAAGGAAGAATTAAAAGCCATTGAAGGGGAAGAAAAAGAAATTGAAGATCGCTTCTATAAAGAGTTAGCGTTTGGAACAGGAGGACTTCGTGGTGTGATTGGTGCAGGAACGAATCGTATGAATATTTACACTGTGAGAAAAGCGACACAAGGGCTTGCTAATTACATTATAAAACAACAGGGAGAGAAAAAAGGCATTGCGATTGCCTATGATTCTAGAAATATGTCACCAGAGTTTGCAAAAGAAACGGCTCTTTGTATGGCTGGAAATGGAATTAAAGCATATTTATTTGATTTCCTTCGTCCAACACCAGAATTATCCTTTGCATTAAGACAGTTAGGCTGTATCGCCGGTGTTGTCATTACCGCTAGCCATAATCCAGCGGAATATAATGGATATAAAGTGTACTGGGAAGATGGTGCCCAAATTACGTATCCAAAAGATGAAGAGATCATTACAGAAGTGAATCGAGTAACCGATTATGTGTCAGTAAAAAGCATAACAGAAGAAGAGGCAAAACAAAAAGGATTGTTAGAGTACATCGGAAAAGAGATGGACGATCGATATATGGAGGCACTGAAACAATTAGTATTAAGTAAAGATGCCATCAAAAATCAAGCAAAGAGTTTGAAAATTGTCTATACGCCTCTTCATGGAACGGGAAATATTCCAGTGAGAAGAATTTTAAAAGAATTGGGATTTGAGCAAGTTTGGGTCGTAAAAGAACAGGAGTTACCAGATGGCAATTTTACGACAGTTCCTTATCCAAATCCAGAAGATAAGAAAGCGTTTGAACTGGCATTACAGCTGGCAAAAGAAGTGGATGCGGATCTCATTCTTGCAACAGACCCAGATGCGGATCGCCTTGGCATTTATGCAAAAGATAGTAAGACGGGAGAATATAAGAGTTTTACTGGCAATATGTCTGGAGCTCTCATTTTGGAGTATGAGCTTTCAAGAAGAAAAGAATTAAAAAGTCTTCCAAAAAATGGAGCGATTGTGACGACCATTGTATCTGGAAAAATGGCAAAAGAAATCGCAAAGGCTTATGATGTTACATTAATCGAAACACTAACAGGATTTAAATATATTGGAGAACAAATTAAATTATTTGAACAAAAGAAGAATTATGAATTTTTGTTTGGATACGAAGAAAGCTATGGCTGTTTAGTAGGAACTCATGCAAGAGACAAAGATGCGATTGTTGCAGTAATGGCTCTTTGTGAGGCGGCTGCTTACTATAAAGAAAAGGGAATGGATCTTTGTGAACAAATGAACCATCTCTATGAAACATATGGCTATTATAAAGAAGAGTTAGTGACAGTAACATTAAAAGGACAAGATGGAGCAAAGAAAATCCAGTCCATGATGGAACAGATTCGAAAAAATCCGCCAACAAACGTAGGGGATTATCAAGTAGAAGAATTCCGAGATTATAAAGAGGGTACAAGAAAGAATATGGTGGATGGAACGAAGAAAGAAACAGGGCTTCCAAAATCCAATGTTTTATATTTTCAATTGGAGCAGGGGGCATGGTGCTGTGTTCGTCCATCTGGTACAGAGCCAAAAATCAAATTTTATATTGGTGTAAGAGGAGAAAGCCTTGAAGGTGCTTCAACTTCTTTACAGGCATTAACAGAAGCAGTGAAAAACATGATGTAACGTTACGAAAAAGTAGGAGGAAATGTGATGAAACAGCCGTTTGTCTTTGGTGCTGCAACGAGCTCTTATCAAATTGAAGGAGCTTTTCAAGAAGGGGGAAAAGGACTCAACATTTGGGACGTTTATGTAAGAGAAAAAGGAAAAATTTATAATGGTCATACAGGAGATATCGCTTGTGATCATTATCATCGGTTTCGAGAAGATGTTGCATTGATGAAAGAAATCGGACTACAAGCCTATCGTTTTTCCATTAACTGGGCGAGAATTCTTCCAGATGGAATCGGGGCAGTCAATCAAGAAGGAATCCGCTTTTATAAGGAATTAATTGAAGAATTAAAGAAAAATGAAATTGAGCCATATATTACACTTTATCACTGGGAGTTACCTTATGAGTTATATAAAAAAGGTGGATTTATGAATCCAGAGTTTGTAGAGTGGTTTGGTTATTATGCCAAAGTCGTAACCGAGAACTTTAGCGATCAAGTAAAATATTTCTTTACCTTCAATGAACCACAGTGCTTTATTGGGCTTGGATTTTTAAATGGAGAACACACCCCTGGATTAAAAGTGCCAGTAAAAGATACTTTTTTAATGGCTCATCATGTACTGATGGCGCATGGAAGAGCGGTGCAAATGTTGCGACAGTATGCAAAACAAAACATTGAAATTGGATATGCACCTACAGGAACGATGAGTTATCCAGCGACAGAAAAAGAAGAAGATATAGAAGCCGCAAGACAGCATTTATTCGGTATCAATGAAGATAGCAACAACTGGACATGGAATGTGGCTTGGTGGTCAGATCCTATTTTAAAAGGACAATATCCAGAAGAAGGAATGGAACGTTATCGAGAATATTTACCAAACATCAAAGAGAGCGACTTGAAATTAATTTCAGAGCCAATCGATTTCTATGGACAAAATATTTACAACGGAAAATGTATTCGTATGGGAAACGATGGAAAACCAGAAGAAGTAAAACGATATGAAGGATTTCCAAAAACAGCTATGGGCTGGCCGATTACTCCAGAATGTCTTTACTGGGGTCCAAAATTTTTATACGAACGCTATCAAAAACCGATTTATATTACAGAAAATGGGTTGTCTTGCCATGATGTCATTTCCCTTGATGGAAAAGTGCACGATCCAAATCGGATTGACTTTTTAGCTAGATATTTAGGGCAAGTGAAAAAAGCCAAAGAAGATGGTGTGGATATTCGCGGATATTTTCAATGGTCTCTTATGGATAATTTTGAATGGGCATGTGGTTATAATGAACGATTTGGATTAATTTATGTGGATTACAACACACAAAAACGGATTTTAAAAGACTCTGCTTATTGGTATCAAACAACGATCAAAACAAATGGTGAAAATTTGTAAGAAGAAAAACGTAGGATAAAAAATTTATTAAAAACTACAACAATAAAAGGTAGGGAACGATAGGAGTTGAAAGGAAAAGTATGGCATTATTAAAACTAAATCCAAGTTTCAAAGATTATTTGTGGGGTGGACATCGCCTTGTAGAAGAATATCATAAAAAGTATGAGGGAGAGATTTTGGCAGAAAGCTGGGAATTATCTTGTCATCCAGATGGTTCTTCTGTTCTTGCAAGCGGAGAGGAGACGGGGATGAGCCTTCCTGATTATATTGAAAAAAGAGGAAAGGAAATTCTTGGAGAAAATTGTAAAAGATTTTTAAACTTTCCAGTGCTAATTAAATTGATCGATGCAAAGGACAATCTATCCATTCAAGTACATCCAAACAATGCCTATGCTTTAAAAAATGAAGGGCAGTATGGAAAAACGGAAATGTGGTACATTATGGATTGCAAACCAGGGGCTTATCTTTATTATGGATTTAAAGAAGAGATTACAAAAGAAGAATTTGCAAAAAGAATTAAAGAAGATACTTTATTAGAAGTATTAAATAAAGTTTATGTGCAAAAGGGTGATATTCTTTTTATTGAGGCAGGAACGATTCATGCCATTGGAAAGGATATTGTTATTGCAGAAATTCAACAAAATTCCAATGTAACATATCGTGTCTATGACTATGGACGAGTGGGAAAAGATGGGAAAAAGAGAGATTTACATATTGAAAAGGCGTTAGCCGTTACAGAGCGAGTTCCGATTCTAAAAAGCAAAAGTAGTTATCCTCATGTGGCGGAATGTGACTATTTCCGTGTCGATCGATTGTATTTAGATGGAACGATTACGAATCAATTATCAGGAGTGATTGGAAAGGAATCCTTTGCTCATATTTTAATCATGGAAGGAGAAGGCACGATCCAGTGTGGTGACACCATTCTTTCCTACCAAAAAGGAGATAGCTTTTTCTTAGAAGCAGGCAGTGGGACTTATGAAGTGAAAGGAAGTTGTGAGGCACTTGTCACAACGATCGGAGAAAAAGCAAATCCAATTCGAATTGGTGTTGATATCGGTGGAACGATGACAAAAATAGGTCTTATTAATGCAGAGCAACAATTGTTTGCAAAAACGTCTTTTCAGACAAATGCAAAACAACCATGGAAAGAAGTAGTAAAAGAAATTGGAAAACAAATCCAGAACTTATTACAGCAAGAAAACATAGCACTAGATCAATGCATTGGTGTCGGTGTTGGAGTTCCGGGAACGGTGGATAAGAAAAATGGAATCGTTTTATACTCCAATAACATCTTGTGGGAAAATGTTCCACTTCAAAAAGAGTTGGAACAATATTTACCAATTCCAATTGCCATTGCCAATGATGCTGACTGTGCCTTGTTAGGAGAAATGGCAGGAGGAAGTGGAAAACAATATGAGGATGTTGTTATGCTCACATTAGGAACTGGTGTTGGTGGAGGTATCGCTATCGATGGAAAGTTGTATGATGGAAGATTAATGGGAGGTAGCGAGCTTGGACATTGTGTGATTGTAGAAGATGGAGAACCTTGTTCTTGTGGAAGAAAAGGGTGCTTGGAGGCTTATGTATCTGCAACAGCATTAATTCGAGATGGAAAACGCAGTATGGAACAGGAAAAGGAAAGTGTTCTTTGGGAAAAATGTAAGTATGACTGCAATAATTTAACACCAGAAATGATTTTTGAAGGGGAACAAGAAGGGGATAGAATTTCCAAAGAATTATTGGAGCGTTATCGTAAAAAATTAGCAACCGGAATTGCCAATCTTGTGAATTTATTCCGACCACAGCTTATTGTAATTGGTGGCGGCATTTCTATCCAAGGGGAAAATTTACTTGCACCAATTCGAGAGATGTTAGAAACGATGTGTTTTGGAAAGGCACATGGAGAACTTCCAGAATTAAAAATAGCATCCTTGGGAAATGATGCTGGAATGATTGGAGCTTCTAATTTGATTTTCTGTTAATTATTAGGATTGATGGCAGAGTCTTCCTAATGCATTTTTTATTTCGTTAAAATAATAGCTATTATAGGAAATGAGCATATAAGACAAAGACATTTTGTGTGAGCAATTTTCTATAATAGCTTATTTTATGTTATAGGAAATTCCTCGCAAGCGGCAAAGTGTACGTTGCTAGGAGTGACCGAAAGTCGCAAAGAATGTGCAACGCACACTTTGTTCTATTATCAAAAACTTTGCTATATTGCACTTTGGAAGATTCCTATTGGACATAAGAGGAAGAATTCAGTATAATAAATACGAATAAAAAATAACAGATAAAGAGAAAAACTATTTGTTAAAATAAAAATGATGCAGAAAGTGAAGGAGTAATGATTTATGAAATGGAAGAAACTCACCATTGAGACAACAACAGCTGCAACGGATATGATAAGCTATGAATTAGGAGAATTAGGGGTAGAAGGTATTGAAGTTGAAGATCATGTGCCTTTAACAGAAGAAGATAGAAAGACGATGTATGTAGATTTATTGCCGGATGAAATTGCACCAGATGATGGAACGGCAAAAATCAATTGTTATATAGAAGAAGATCAAGATTTAGAAGCGTTAGCAAAACAGATCGAAGAAAAGCTAAAAGAAATTAGCGAGTTTTTCCCAATTGGAACAGGGAAAATTACATTTGGAGAAACGGAAGATAAAGACTGGATTAATAATTGGAAACAGTATTTTAAACCATTCCGCCTTGATGAAAATATTGTGATTAAGCCAACATGGGAAGAACTAACCGATCAGAAAGAAGGAGATTTGGTTATCCA
>DVIZ01000085.1 GCA_018710905.1 Candidatus Scybalomonas excrementigallinarum
TTTATTATGAGAAAAAACTGGCATTGGTGCAAAAGATTCCAACACCAATTAAGCCAATTAAAATTGATAAAGAAAAACGGCATATTACCCTTGCTTATTTTGAGCAAAAAAGTACGGTAGATTATATTGGAGTAGTACAAGGATTTCCCATTTGTTTTGACGCAAAAGAGTGTGCAACGGATACCTTTCCCCTTCAAAACATTCATGATCACCAAGTGAAATTTATGCAGTCTTATGAAGAACAAGGGGGAATTAGTTTTATGATCGTTTATTTCACTGGAAGAAATGAATTTTACTATTTGCGTTTTGCAGAGCTTATGAAGTATTGGAAGCGAATGGAAGAAAAACAGCCAAAAAATTTTAAATATCAAGAGCTGGATTCCCGATTTTTTATTCCATCAAAACACGGGGTACATCTTCATTATTTGGAAACTCTCAACCGAGATTTAGCATTAAGAGAGGAAAAATAAAGTTTGTTTTCTTTATTGTTTTTCAGAAGGAATGTGCTACAATTAGATCAAAGAGGAGAAGGGGATAGAAACGATATCAACAAAAGAATGTTATAGAAAATGAATGGTATTAGTTGTATTGGAGGTTGTACATATGAATCTAACGCTAGAAGTTATTTCGACTGAGGAACAAAGAGAAGAATTTTGGAAGGAAAAAAATCGGTATTTAATTAAAGATGTCTTTCCCAATGGAGATATGGGAGTAGAGCTAACGAGAGAAGAACAATCTTGGTTTTTTTCAAAAGAATATCGGGAAGCATTCGATGCTCTCTGCGAGAGAACCGTAGATCAAGGGAAGGCTTGCTTTTTTGTGAAAGATGGAAAGACAATTGGTTTTGTGTTCTACTGTATTTATCAATCAGAAGATGGAAAATGTTTTATTTTGGATTATTGTATTTATCCTGAATTTCGCAATCAAGGCCTTGGAAAACAATGTTTTCATCTGCTAGAAGAGAATACAAAAAACGAGGGAGCAACGTATTACGAATTAAATACCAATAGCCGAAAAGCAAAACATTTTTGGGAGACATTAGGATTCCACTATAATGGATTTGATGTAAATAAAACGATTTTGTTGTTAAAAAAACCAGAAGAAACGATACCAATTTGTTATGAATTGCTAAAAGAAGAGGATATTTGGCAAATATTAAATTTGGAAAATGGGTATCGCTATGAAATGGATGAAGATTTTTTATCCGATTCTGTACAAGAGGAGTTAAAAAAGGCCATAGAAGGAGAGAAAATCTACTTTTTTGTAGCAAAGAGAAAGACGAGAGTTGTCGGTATGTGTTCGATTAGGACCGTTTATTCTACGACACAAACAGGGTATATGGGAGTTTTTGAGGATATGTATGTAGAGCCTGTTTTTCGGGGATTAGGAATTGCAAAAGAGATTGTAAATTATGCGTTTGCTTGGTGTAAAGAACATCATGTAAAAGCGGTTTGTGTTGGAAGTTCTGAAAATGATAAAAGCATTTATGGAAAACTTGGGTTTACCGTATCCTTTGGAAGAATGTTAGCATGGATCAATCGAGAGGAATAAAGAAAAAATTTGAGAGAAAAAAGAGGAAAGGACAGAGAAAAAATGCGACTAAAACGGGTAAAAAAAGAACAATTAGCACAGGTGAAACAGCTTTATAAAACGGCATTTCCAAAAGAAGAAAGAAGACCATTCTTTTTATTACAGTTGGAAATGAAAAAACGGGTGATGGAAATTTTATCTGTAGAAGAAGATGGGTTTGCTGGACTATTGATTTCCTCTTTTTATAAAGATTTAGTATTAATTGAATTTTTAGCAATTGACGACAGAAGGCGTGGAGAAGGGCTAGGAAGTAAAGTGCTAGCCTTAGCAAAAAAACGTTATAAAGGGAGAAGAGTTTTATTGGAAATTGAAATTCCAGATGAGGATGCCGATGCGACGGATGATAAAGTAAGAAGAAAAGAATTTTATGCAAGAAATGGATTTTTGCCATCTGGAGTGGAAGTGATGTTTCATGGAGTGCCTATGATGCTATTAACGATGAATGGAGAAGAGATTACGTTTGCAGAATATAAGAAATTATATCAGACTACAAGTGGATACTTCCTGACTCGTTTATTGAAAATTTCACAATATTAACAAGAGAATAATAGGATAAAAGCCGTTATCGGATGGAAAAAGAGAGATTTGGTCTCAATTTTTCTACGATAACGGCTTTTTGTTTACGCAATGGTCCGCTTAATATCGGGGATAGACAGCAGTATTTGTGCAAATAGAAAGGATAGTAAAATACCACTAATTCCTTGAATACAGTTTCCGGTAATCGCTAATATAGCGGTTTTCATTCCGTATAAAATGGTTTCGTATAAAGCGTATCCAAGTACGACTAATACGAGATCAAGCACACCACATAAAAGAATTGCCATCTGTTTTGATTGAGATTTTGCAATCATTTTATGGAAAAGAATACTGCCCAAAAAGGCGATGATTCCTTTAATAAAAAAGGTGGCGGGTACATAAATAATATATCCACCGAACAGATCAGCGAGACAAGAACCGATTCCAGCAGCTAAAAAGGCAGAAGCAGGAGATAGGAAAATTCCAGCTAAAATAACAAGAGCATCTCCAAGATGAATATAGCCATTGGTCGCTACAATCGGAATTCGAATGGTAAAGGTAGCAACACAGATCAGTGCTGCAAAAAGAGCTGATAAAACAAGTTTTTTTGTCTGGTTCATAAAATACCCCTCTTTCTCGTTCTGTTTTCTTTATGGTCTATTATAGAAAAAATATGGCATGATAGAAATAGCCAGTTTTTATAAAAATAATAGAGCCAGATTATAAAAAAAAGAAAGTGAAAATTTCTATGCTTGACAAATGGAGAAGAGTTTTTTATAATAGATTCAATTTATTAAATCATCAAATTAGCAAATTAAAGTGAAAAGGTATTAAGAGAGGTGACCTATGGTGAATAAAAGTTTACTCCATACGCCAGATGGCGTTCGAGATATTTATGGAAGTGAATGTTATAAGAAAATAGAGTTGCAAAAACGAATTGGTACGGTGTTTTTACAATACGGATATCAAAGAATACAAACTCCTACCTTTGAGTTTTTTGATATTTTTAATCAGGAGAGGGGAACAGTTCCTTCAAAAGAGATGTATAAATTTTTTGATCGGGAAAATCATACCCTTGTTCTGCGACCGGATATTACCCCTTCTATTGCTCGATGTGTGGCAAAATATTATGCAAAGGAAGAAAAGCCCATTCGCCTTTGCTATGAGGGAAATACTTTTTTAAATCAGGGGAACTATCAAGGAAAATTAAGAGAGGTGACTCAAGCAGGAGCCGAATTAATCCAAGAGGATAGTGACTATGGAGATGCAGAAGTAATTGCTATGACAATCGATGCTTGTCTTGCGGCAGGACTCTTGGAGTTTCAGGTGGAAATTGGTCATGTGGACTTTTTTAAAGGGCTAATGGAACAGTGCCATTTATTAAAAGAAGAAGAGGAAAAAATTCGGTTGTTTATTGAAAATAAAAATTTTCTTAGTTTAGAAACTTATTTGCAATCCCTTTCCATTCCAAAAGAAATAAAAGAAGTGTTATTACAGTTTGAGACGCTATATGGTGGAGTCGAGGTGTTAGAAAAGGCATTAGGATTTGCAAAAGAAGAGCGTTCGATAAAAGCCATTCGGCGTCTCATGAAAGTCAATGAATTATTGCGAGTTTATGGGGTCGATCACTATGTGAGCTATGATCTTGGTATGCTCAATTTATATAATTACTATACGGGAATTACGTTTCAAGGTTATACATACGGCACAGGAGAACCTATCGTAAAGGGTGGCCGTTATAACGAGTTGTTAAAACAATTTGGGAAAGATGCTCCTTCCGTTGGTTTTGCATTTCGAATTGATGAGCTTTTAGCGGCGTTAGAACGGCAAAATTTAAAAATTCCAGTGATTCCAGACGTTACCCTTCTTCTCTATGGAGAAAGTGAAGTGGCATCTGCCATTCGTTTAGGAAAAGAGTTGAGAGGAAAAGGGCAAAAAGTCGAGTTGCTCTGTGTGAAAAAGAGAGAAGAATTACAATCCTATATTACCTATGGAAAACAACAAAATAGGGAGAAAATATTGTGGATTGAAAAAAATGGGGAAATTAAAGTTTGTTAAAAGAACAGGTGGTGATTTTATGAAGTATTTAACATTTGCCCTTGCGAAAGGAAGGTTAGCCAAGCAGACAATCGCTCTTTTAAAACAGATTGGAATTACTTGCGAGGAAATCAACGATCCCAATACGAGAAAGTTAGTGTTTGTCAATGAAGAGCAAAAGGTGAAGTTTTTTTTAGCAAAGGCAAGTGATGTTCCAACGTATGTGGAATATGGCGTTGCGGATATTGGGGTTGTTGGAAAAGATACGTTGCTAGAAGAAGGGCGAAAGCTCTATGAAGTGTTGGATCTTGGATTTGGCGCCTGTAATATGTGTGTTTGTGGCCCAGAGGAAGCAAAGGAAAAATTACAACATGGCGAGTTAATTCGGGTTGCCACGAAATATCCTAACATTGCAAAAGAATATTTTTATAATGATAAAAATCAGACGGTAGAGATTATTAAATTAAATGGCTCGGTAGAATTAGGGCCAGTTGTCGGGCTTTCGGAAGTCATCGTAGACATTGTGGAGACGGGATCGACCCTAAGAGAGAATGGCTTACAAGTGTTAGAAAAAATTTGTCCCCTTTCTGCTCGTATGGTAGTGAATCAAGTCAGTTTAAAGATGCAACAAGAGAGGATACGGGACTTAATCCATAAATTGCAAGAAGTACAAAATAAAAAGGATGAGAGAAATAAAAGTTCATGTTAGGAGGAATTGGTTATGAAGATTGTTCAGTTAGAAGAAGAGAGTAAAAAAGATATTTTAAATCAGTTATTAAAGAGAAGCCCCAATCACTATGGTAGCTATATGGAACAGGTACAAAAAATTGTAGATGAAGTAAAGGAAAAAGGTGATGAGGCATTATTTTTCTATACCAAAAAATTTGATGGATTTTCCTTAGATGAAGAAACAATAAAGGTAACAGAAGAAGAAATAAAAAAGGCCTATGAAGAAATCGATCCTTCTTTATTGGATATTATGCAAAAAGCATTAAAAAATATTAGAGAGTATCATCAAAAACAGATGCAGTATAGCTGGTTTGACAGTAAGCCAAATGGAACAATGCTCGGCCAAAAAGTAACGCCTTTAGAGACAGTTGGTGTGTATGTTCCAGGGGGGAAAGCCTCCTATCCATCCTCCGTTCTTATGAATATTGTGCCAGCGCAAGTAGCAGGGGTGAAAAATATTGTTATGGTAACCCCTTGTAATAAAGACGGGAAAATAAGTCCAGTGACGTTAGTAGCGGCCAAAGAAGCTGGTGTGACACAAGTTTATAAAGTGGGTGGAGCACAAGCCATTGCAGGGCTTGCTTATGGTACAAAAAGTCTTCCAAAGGTAGATAAAATCGTCGGTCCAGGTAATATTTATGTAGCTCTTGCAAAAAAAGCAGTATATGGAACGGTCAGTATTGACTCCATTGCTGGACCAAGTGAAATTTTAGTGTTGGCAGATGAAAGCGCAAATCCTAGATTTGTAGCAGCAGATTTGTTATCCCAAGCTGAACATGATGAATTGGCGAGTGCCATTTTAGTAACTACAAGTGAAACATTAGCAAACGAAGTGGCCAAGGAAATCGAAGGATTTTTAGAGCAACTGCCAAGAAAAGAAATTTTAGAGAAATCATTAGAGCAATTTGGATATCTTTTAATTGCAAAAACGTTAGACGAAGCCATTGATACGGCCAATGCCATTGCATCCGAGCATTTAGAAATTGTAACAAAAAATCCGTTTGAAGTGATGATGAAGATTCAAAATGCAGGGGCGATTTTTATTGGAGAATATAGTTCTGAACCTCTTGGAGATTATTTTGCAGGACCAAATCATGTGCTTCCTACCAATGGAACAGCGAAATTCTTCTCTCCGCTATCGGTAGATGATTTTATTAAAAAATCTAGTATTATTTATTATTCTAAAGAAGCATTAGAACCAATACAAAAAGATATTATCGCTTTTGCTGAGGCGGAACAATTAACCGCTCATGCAAATTCGATTCGTGTGCGATTTGAAGAAGAGGAATGAAAGTTTCGTCAATAAAATTAATAAAAAATAGAGAAAAGAAAAATAATAAGTTACAATATCAGAAAAGAACAGAAAATATTTACTTAATAGACGATTTCGTGCTATAATAAAAACGAATAAACGATAAAAATATATTTCTTATCGGTTTATCAAAAGGAGGGACTGCCATGGATCGAATCGCATCCATAACTCGTACGACAAAGGAGACAAAGATTCAATTGACACTGAATCTGGATGGAACAGGGAAGGCGGATATTCAAACAGGAATTGGTTTTTTTGATCACATGTTACATAGCTTTGCAAGGCATGGTTTTTTTGATTTGACTTTGCAAGTGGAAGGCGATCTTTATGTGGACTGCCATCACACCATTGAAGATGTAGGAATTGTGTTAGGAGAAGCCATAAAGGGAGCGTTAGGAGAAAAAAAATCAATCAAGCGATATGGTTCTTTTTTCTTACCAATGGACGAAGCACTCGTTATGTGTGCCATTGATTTATCGGGACGCCCTTATCTTGATTTTGAACTTCCGTTTACAGTAGAGCGAGTGGGAGATTTTGACACCGAAATGGCAAAAGAATTTTTCTATGCAATTTCTTATAGCGCAGGCATGAACCTCCATATGCGTAAGATGAGAGGCGATAATAACCATCACTTACTCGAAGCAAGTTTTAAAGCTTTTGCAAAAGCTTTGGATGAAGCGAGTACGATTGATCCTAGAATCCAAGATGTATTATCGACAAAAGGAACGCTATAAGATTGAAAAAGAAGAAGTGTAATACAAAAGGGAGCTAGCAGTGAGAATCAGGCAGAAATGCTTTAGTTGGAAAGGGAGAATAGGGAAATGGAAGATTATACAAAAGTGATTCCTTGTTTGGATTTACAAAATCCATTAGAGGCAGCAAAATTTTATAATGACAGCGGAGCAGATGAAATCGCTTATTTTGATAGCAAAGCGACAAAGGAAGGCAGAGAAACAAACATCGAAATGATCCGAGAAATTGCAAGAGTTGTTGACATTCCTCTCCTTGTATGCGGTGGAATTAAAAAGCTAGAAGATGTGAAGAAGGCCCTTTATGCTGGAGCGTCTAAAGTGTGTATTAATTCAGCAGCAGTCGCCAACAAAGAAATCGTAAGAGAAATTTCAGAGCGTTTTGGTTCGGATCGATTGATTGTGGCCATTGATTTAACGGTTATGGAAGAACCGATCGAATGGGCGAAAGAAGTCGTTCGCCTTGGAGCTGGTGAAATTTTATTAATTCATAACAATCAAGTTCCAAACTACATAGAAATTGTAAAAGAAATAAAAAAAGTAATTCCAGTGCCAGTTATTGTATCTAGTTATAGCACAGAGCCTGCTGAACTTGCGGATATGGTGCTGAAAACAGAGGCAGAATCCATCTCTCTTTACAATTTAGATAAGATGGATATTATGGAAATAAAACAGAAATTTGCAGAGGAACATATCGAAGTAAATACCTTTCAAAGTGAGATTCCTTTTGAAGAATTTCAATTAAATGAAGAAGGGTTGATCCCTTGTATTGTGCAAGATTATAAAACTGCAGAAGTGCTTATGATGGCCTATATGAATCAGGAGTCCTACGAAGAAACGATTCGCTCAGGAAGAATGACTTATTATAGTAGAAGTCGAGAAAAACTTTGGAAAAAAGGAGAAACTTCTGGAAATTTCCAATATGTTAAGTCATTAACCATTGATTGTGATAAAGATACTTTGCTTGCAAAAGTATCGCAAGTAGGAGTCGCCTGTCACACAGGAAGTCGCAGTTGTTTCTTTACAAATCTTGTGCAAAAAGAATATGACGATACCAATCCTTTGACTGTTTTTGAAGATGTATTCCATGTGATTCAAGAACGTAAGGAACATCCAAAAGAAGGTTCTTATACTAATTATTTATTTGAAAAGGGAATCGATAAGATTTTAAAGAAAATAGGAGAAGAGTGTACCGAAATCGTCATTGCTGCCAAAAATCCAGATACGGAAGAGATAAAATATGAAATCTCAGATTTCCTTTATCATCTTATGGTACTTATGGCAGAACGTGGCCTTGAATGGAAGGACATTACAAAAGAATTAGCAGAACGAAGATAAAAAGTGAATTTTAAAAGAAATCGTAAATAATTAAGAAAGAGAAAGAATAGAAAATAGGACTTTCCATTTTACAATAAGGAAATGGAAAAAGAATTGATGGCTAAGGAAGAGATATTATGGGAAAGATGTAATATCTCTTCTTTTGTTTCTTATTGTTCCTATGGAAAGCAAAAACAATTGGAAAAGTTATTTACTAAATGAAAATTTATGGTATTATTATATAGATACGATAAAATATAAGAAAGTGAAAAAGTGAGTTTTATCTATTTTATCGTTCATATTTCAGCTATTTTTTGATAATAAGGAATAAGCACTCCGCTTTATTTCTTTATAAACGATGGAAAGTGCGCTTAGCGAGTTTTTCACGTTATAAATAAATTTAAAAATGAGATATCATTTTATTAGGAGGATAAAAAAGTGAAACAATACGGATTAAACGAACTGAGAAGAATGTTCCTTGAGTTTTTTGAAAGCAAAGGACATTTAAGATTAAATAGTTTTTCTTTAGTTCCACATAATGACAACAGTTTATTATTAATTAACTCAGGTATGGCTCCATTGAAACCATACTTTACAGGACAAGAAATTCCACCAAGAAAAAGAGTGGCAACTTGCCAAAAATGTATTCGTACTGGTGATATTGAAAATATCGGTAAAACAGCACGTCATGGTACATTTTTTGAAATGCTTGGTAACTTCTCTTTTGGTGACTACTTTAAACATGAAGCCATTGCTTGGTCATGGGAATTTTTAACAAAAGTGATTGGCTTAGAAGAAGATCGTCTCTATCCATCTATTTATGTGGATGATGAGGAAGCATTTGAAATTTGGAACAAAGAGATTGGAATCCCTGCAGAGCGTATTTTCCGTTTTGGAAAAGAAGATAACTTCTGGGAACATGGTTCTGGTCCATGTGGTCCATGTTCTGAAATTTATTATGACCGTGGAGAAAAATACGGTTGTGGAGATCCAAACTGTACAGTAGGTTGTGAATGTGATCGCTATATGGAAGTATGGAATAATGTATTCACACAGTTTGAAAGCGATGGTCATGGAAACTATACAGAATTAGAACAAAAAAATATTGATACAGGTATGGGGCTGGAACGTCTTGCAACGGTTGTACAAGATGTGGATTCTATTTTTGATGTGGATACGATTCAAGCACTTCGTAGCAAAGTATGTGAAATTGCAGGAGTTACTTATAAAGAAAATCCACAGACAGATGTATCCATTCGTGTTATTACAGACCATATTCGTTCTGCTACTTTTATGATTTCTGATGGAATTATGCCAAGCAATGAAGGAAGAGGTTATGTGCTTCGTCGTTTAATCCGTCGTGCTGCTCGTCATGGAAGACTTCTTTCCGTTGATGGAAAATTCCTTGCAAAATTAGGGGAAACCGTAATCGAAACATCCAAAGATGGTTATCCAGAATTAGAAGAGAAAAAAGAATTTATCTTTAAAGTGTTAACACAAGAAGAAGACAAATTCAGCACTACGATTGATCAAGGTCTTAGCATTTTAGCCGATATGCAAAAAGAAATGAAAGAACAAGGCATTACTGTTTTATCTGGTGAAAATGCTTTCAAATTATACGATACTTATGGATTCCCAATTGATTTAACAGAAGAAATTTTAGAAGAGCAAGATCTTACCATTGATAAAGAAGGATTTAAGGCTGCCATGGAAGAGCAGAGAGTAAAAGCTCGTAATGCTAGAAAGACAACAAATTATATGGGTGCAGATGCGACCGTATATGAAGAACTCGATCCAGCTATGACAACCGAATTTGTTGGTTATGATCGCTTAACACACGAATCTACAATTTCTGCTCTTACAACAGAAGAAGAGGTAGTAGAGGCTCTTTCTGATGGAGAACAAGGAGCGATTATCGTTCCAGAAACACCTTTTTATGCTACTATGGGTGGACAAGAAGGTGATAAAGGTATTATCACAACAGAAAATGGTGAATTCAAAGTAACAAGTACTATTAAAGTTGTTGGTGGAAAATACGCTCATATCGGAACTGTTGTAAAGGGAATGTTTAAAGTTGGCGATAAAGTAACATTAACGGTTGATGGAGAAGCAAGAGCCAATACTGCAAAAAATCACAGTGCAACTCATCTTTTACAAAAAGCATTAAAAGTAGTTCTTGGAAATCATGTAGAACAAAAAGGTTCTTATGTGGATCCAGATCGCCTTCGTTTTGACTTTGCTCATTTCCAAGCGATGACAAAAGAAGAATTACAAAAAGTAGAAGATATGGTAAATGCAGAAATTTCTGCAAATCTTCCTGTTGTAACAGAAATCATGTCTGTAGAAGATGCTAAGAAATCAGGAGCTATGGCCCTTTTTGGAGAAAAATATGGAGAAAGTGTTCGTGTTGTATCTATGGGAGATTTCTCAAAAGAGCTTTGTGGAGGAACACATGTAGCGAATACAGGTGTAATTAGCACATTTAAAATCATTTCTGAAGGCGGTGTAGCAGCAGGTATCCGTCGTATTGAAGCATTGACAGGAAAAGGCGCTTTTGCATACTACAAAGATGTGGAAGAAGAACTTCATAATGCAGCAAAAGTTGCAAAAACAGAGCCAAGCAAATTAGCAGATAAAATTGAAAGTTTATTAGAAGAGATCAAAGCGCTTCATAGCGAAAATGAAAAATTAAAAGATAAACTTGCAAAAAATGCCGTTGGCGATGTTATGGATCAAGTAGTAGAAGTCGGAGCCTTTAAAGTTCTTCCAGTGAAAATGGAAGGTGTTGATATGAATGCACTTCGTAACTTAGGCGATGAGTTAAAAACAAAAATTGGAAGTGGTGTTGTTGTTCTTGCATCTTCAAAAGATGGCAAAGTGAATTTAATTGCAATGGCAACAGATGATGCAATGAAAGCAGGAGCTCATGCTGGTAACTTAATTAAAGAAATTGCTACTCTTGTTGGAGGAGGCGGTGGTGGCCGTCCAAATATGGCACAAGCTGGTGGTAAAAATCCAGATGGCATTGATTCTGCTTTAGAAAAAGCGGTAGAAGTGGTAAAAGCACAACTAGCTTAATCGTGAGAAACTGAATCATGAAAAACTTATGTTAAGTTTTTATAGCGAGAAAAATGGTGTTGCAATGATTTGCAGCACCATTTTTGTATTCTCTTATGGAAAGATAATAAGAATGGAAGAATATTTTTGCTTATTATTTTTGATAAAAATTTAAGAAAGGAGTGTTTGATGAGAATGGAAACTAGGAAGAGATTCACACGATTTCCTTACAAAAGGATCGTTCTATTTTTGTTACTGTTTGTTTTCACTTTGACAGGATGTTCTTTTAAAGGAACGAATATCGATCAAGGAAAAGTAACAACAGAAACGGGAATAGAAGAAAGTTTGCGAAACTTATTAGAACAAAAGGAAGAAGGGAAGTTAAACATTTTGTTTGCAGGAACGAAAGATGATGCGGACTGTATTTTGCTGTATACAAAGGAATCTGCGATTATGATTGATACAGGGGAAGAGCAAGACAGAGAGCATATCAGTCAATTGATTCAGAGTGCCAATAGAAAAACCATTGATTTATTAATTATTACACATCCCGATAAAGATCATATTGGGGGGCTTTCCTCTATTTTAGAAGAAGTATCGGTAAAAGAAGTTGTGATTCCCAATTATGAAGTGATAAACAAAAAATATAAAAGATTACTAGAAAGTCTTAGAGGTTATAAAAATCAAATCACCGTTTTAAAAGAGGATGAAGAAAGAAATTTTGGAGAAATTAATATTTCGCTCTATGCACCACAAAAGAGTTATTATGAAAAAGATAACAACTATTCCATTGCCACTTTCGTGCAATTTGGAAATACAAAAATGTTTTTTGCGGGGGATGCAAAAAAAGAACGAACAAAAGAGCTATTAGAAGAAAATCTTCCTACGGTTGATCTTTATAAAATCGCTTATCATGGAAGAGAATACAAAGGGTTTGAACAATTATTTGAAACACTTCAACCAAAAGATACCGTTGTTACTGCAAAAGAAGCAGAAAAAGAGGTGGAAGAAGTGTTAGAAGCAAGTGGGACTAATATCTATAATACAAGAGAGCAAGATTTACTATTTGAAAGCGATGGAAATTCTTGTGTCATAAAAGGTTCCAATTGAATATTTTTTCGCTCTATGAATATCAGGCGAAAAAAACAAAATAAATGTCTCAAAAAAAAACGAATCCAAAATAAAACCTATCGAAAAAATATAATTTCTGAATATTTTGTGAAATTTCTCCTAAATAATAAGTAAAGACGAAAAAAATGTGCTATAATACCGCTAAGAATTATTAATTATTTTAAAAGAGGAAAATGAAATTAAGAAAGGAAGTCATTATGAATAAGTTTAAACAAAGTCTTCAACGTTTTATGTACGGAAGATACGGTGTGGATCAATTTGGTCAATTTATATTTGGTGTCGCTTTTGTAGTCATTATTCTTAATATGTTTTTCAACTCAGTGATTTTCTATTATGGTAGCTTGCTACTCATTATTTATGGCTATTATCGAGCCATGTCGAAAAACCATTCAAAACGATACAGTGAAAATATGAAGTTTTTAGGAATCAAAAATCAATTGCTTGGAAAAATCAATCGAGAAAAACGGATGTTCAATGAGAAAAAGGTGAATCATATTTATTCTTGTCCTTCTTGTAAGCAAAAAATTCGTGTTCCAAAAGGAAAAGGGAAAATTGAAATTACTTGTCCAAAATGTCATACAAAATTTGTAAAACGTAGCTAACAGTTGGATAAAAAAGAAAGTGAGTTGTAATAGAAAATGTTTGGTTACATATCTTTAAACAAAGGCGAAATGAAAATAAAAGATTATGAAAGGTATCGCAGTTTTTATTGTGGCCTTTGTGAACAATTAAAAGACAATTATGGACGTTTTGCGCAAACAACCTTAACTTTTGATATGACATTTTTAGCGATTCTTTTGACGAGTCTTTATGAACTACCAACAAAAGAGTCTATGAAACGTTGTCTTTTGCATCCGGTGAAGAAACATAAAACATTAGAAAATACGGCTCTTTCCTATTGTTCTTCCATGAATGTGCTATTAGCTTATCATAATCTTATGGATGATTGGTTTGATCAAAAGAAGGTAGAGAGTTTAGTAATAGCAAATCGTTTAAAGAAACAGTATAAAGAAGTGGAGCGATGCTATCCAAGGCAAGCAAAGGCGGTACGATCCTATATCAGACATTTGCATATTTTAGAGCAAAAGAGAGAGAAAGATTTGGATAAAGTAGCTGGTTACACAGGAAGGCTTCTTGGAGAGATTTTTGCTTGGAAACAAGATGAATGGACGACTCATTTAAAGAAAATGGGATTTTATATGGGAAAATATATTTATTTAATGGATGCTTTTGAAGATAGACAAAGCGATAGAGAGACAGGCCAATATAATCCATGGCTTTTGCAAGAAGAGTCAAAAAATAATGAAACCTATTGCCGTATGATCCTACAAATGATGATGACAGAATGTGCAAAAGAATTTGAATTTTTACCATTGATTGATGATGTTGAAATATTGCGCAACGTGATTTATTCAGGCGTATGGTATCAATATGCAAAAATGAAAGAAGGAAAAAAACAAGAGAGGAAGTTATGATGTTAGATCCTTATCAAATATTAGGTGTTGATAGAAATGCTTCAGAAGAAGAGATAAAAAAAGCTTATCGAAAATTAAGTAGAAAATATCACCCGGATGCCAATGTTAATAATCCCAATGCGGATTTGGCAGAAGAGAAATTTAAACAAGTACAACAAGCATATGAGCAGATTATGAAAGAAAGAGAAATGGGAAGTTCCTATGGTGGTTACCAAGGCTCTTTTGGAGGTTATGGCAATCCATTTGGGGGATATGGTTCTCCTTTTGGGAATACACAAGGAACTCAAGATGAAAATGAGATTCGCTTGAATGCAGCGGCAAATTATATTAATGCAGGCCATTATAAAGAAGCATTAAATGTATTAAATAGTGTGGAAACGAGAAATGCTAAGTGGTATTATTTTGCAGCACATGCAAATCGCGGGTTAGGAAATAATGTGAATGCATTGGAATATGCACAAAAAGCGGTTTCATTAGACCCCAATAATTTAGAATATGCTCGTTTTTTAGATTTATTGCAAAATGGTGGACAGTGGTATCAAAATCGTTCCGGAAGCTATGATATGTCTGGATTCAACATGGGCGGATGCTGTGAATGTTGTATGATTAATTTATTTTGCAATTTATGCTGTTGTTAAACGAAAAAGCATGATAAAATAGGATAAAAACACGCTTTTTTATAGTAAGAAAAACCAAAAAAATTTAAAAAAAATAGTTGACGTATGAAAAAAATCTGATATACTATATTATAGTGCTTTAAAAAAATACCCAAACAGTTGTATTTTGTTATGCACAATACGCAACTGGAGGGAGGTAAGGGTGAGACAATGTCAACAGTTATCGTTAAAGAAAACGAATCTTTAGATAGTGCCTTACGCAGATTCAAAAGAAACTGCGCAAAAGCAGGCATTCAACAGGAAATTCGTAAAAGAGAACATTACGAAAAACCAAGCGTAAGACGTAAGAAAAAATCTGAAGCAGCACGTAAGAGAAAATTCAAATAAGAATTGACAAGCACCGTGTTGTGAACGTATGGGAAAGATCCTTGCACTAGGGTCTTTCTTTTTTTTGACTTGAATGGGAAATTTTTACAAAATATTAAAAAATAAAAT
>DVIZ01000086.1 GCA_018710905.1 Candidatus Scybalomonas excrementigallinarum
TAACGTATCTTCTCTTAAAAATCGAACGATGGATGAAGATATGGAATATTTAAAGAAATGTTTAAATGAGATTGCTAGCGCAAGAAATATTGAAAAACAAGAAATTACAAAAAAAGAGGAGGCCATGTTAGAAGATGTGTTGCGTGATTTTTTCTTATGATAGGGAGAGAGAACCGTGAAGATGAAATGCTAAAAAAGCATTATTTTTCATAGTTTTATTAAAAAATTAGTTCTAAAAGAAAAAGCTCCTGCACATATTAGTAGTAAATGATTTGGCGATAGGAGCAAAAAATATGAGAAAAAAAGCCGTAGTAGCCTTTGCTCTTACTGGACTTTTGGCTCTGACAGGATTATCCGCCATGACACAAAGGCAAATCAAGGAAACGACAGCAAATGTAACGACAGAAACGACAGAAGTCAAAATCGAGGATATAGCTTCTTATGATTCCTTGCCTAATGAAAAAAATGCGTGGTGGTTTAAGCGGAATACAGAACATCAACGATCTGGTGCACAAGACAAAATTGATATTGAAAAGTATGATGCTTATTATCTTGGAAAAGATGAGAAAGTGATTTATTTAACGTTTGATTGTGGATATGAGAATGGATTTACCCCACAAATTCTTGATACATTAAAAAAGCATAATGCAAAGGCCATTTTCTTTGTAACAAAAACTTTTATTCGAGATAATATTGATCTTGTAAAGCGCATGAAAGAAGAAGGGCATTTTGTTGGAAATCATACCTGTTCTCATCCAAGTATGCCAACAAAATCTTCGGAAGAGGTGATAAAAGAGATTACAGAATGTGCTACTTATATGAAAGAACAAACAGGATATGAGATGGATCCTTATATCCGTCCACCTATGGGGGAATATAGTGAACGAACACTAAAAATTAGTCAAGATCTTGGATATAAGACTATTTTTTGGAGCATAGCTTATTTAGATTATGATGTGAATAACCAGCCAGGAAAAGATTATGTAGTGGAACATTTTAAAAAATATTATCATAATGGAGCGGTGCCATTGATCCATAACGTATCAAAGTCCAATACGGAGGCATTGGATGAAGTTTTAACTTTCTTAGAGCAACAAGGATATCGATTCCCAAATGTGGATGAACTATTATAAATGAGCTTTCTAAAGGAAAGGTACTGAATTCCTCTATTATATAAAAAAAGTGGCAGATGTGAAAAAGCATCTGCCACTTTTTTTAAGTGGAAATAGTTTTCGATTTCTTTTTAGGAAGAAACAAATCAAGAAGTAGAGAAAGGACAAAGACACCAGCTACAGAGTTACTTGCAAATACATCTTTTATGATCGCAGGTAATGTATGAAAGAAAGATGGATTTATCTCTGTAATACCGACACCTACACAAAAGGAGATTGCAACGATCATCATATTTCTTTCCGTATCTCCACAATCAGCAACCATTTTTAAACCAGTAAAGACGATGGAGCCATACATCATAATGGTGCATCCACCGAGCACCGCATCTGGAATGGAGTTAAAGAAGGCACCGATTGGGGGAAAAAGGGATGCGATAATAAGAATGAAAGCACCCATAAAGATCGTAAAACGATTGATAACTTTAGTCATAGCAATTAATCCAATATTTTGGTTAAATGAGGTAATCGGACATGCACCAAAAAGTCCTGAAAAGGCGCTTCCAAATCCATCAACTGCAAGAGAACCTTGAATCTCTTTTTCCGTTACTGGTCTTCCAAGTCCATCCATACAGACAGCAGAAGTTCCTCCAATTGTTTCAGCAGCGGATACAAGAAAGATAATTCCTATCGTAACAATTGGCCCAATATGAAATACTGGAACGGTTCCTTTTAGAAAAACTGGAAGTGGAATACTAATAAATCCAATTTCTTTTACCGTAGTATGAAATGCGCTAAAATCAATCATCGGCGCAATATCCATTACGGTAAAAATCAGCGATAAAAGATAGCCAAATACTAATCCCGCTAATACATCGAGATTTTTCCATACTCCTTTAGCAAAATATTTAAATGCAAGACATGCAAAAAGTGTTAAAGTTGCAACTAAAAGATTGTACCAAGCGCCAAAATCAGTTGCTCCATCTCCACCACCAAAAGAATTCATACCTACTGAGAGAAGAGAAAATCCGATAGCCAAAACGACACAAGCGGATACAATCGATCCTATGTATTTTCTCCAATACTTTGCAGTGAGTCCAAGGCAGCCTTCAAAACATCCACCTACGATGATAGCGCCAATCATTGCTTCATATCCATAGTCTGGATTTGTTGCCACTGCAAGGAGAGAGCCAAGAAATGTAAAACTTACTCCCATAACGATTGGTAACTTTGATCCAATTTTCCAGATGGGATATAATTGTAATGCTGTTCCAATCCCCGCTGCGAACATGGCGCATTGAAGAAGACTTGCAATTTCAGTCGATGTAAAACCGCCACCATCGGCAGGACCAACTCCTCCTACACATGCGGCAGAGGCTACGATAAGAACGGGTACTAGATTTGCTACGAACATGGCGAGTACGTGTTGAAGCCCGAAAGGGATTGCTTTTGAAAGCGGTACACGCCCATCTAGTTTGTAGATATTATCTACATGGATGTCTTGTTGTTGCTTGTCAATTTGTTGATTTTTCATACATTGCCAACCTCTTTTCTTTTTTATGATGATGTGCTTCTAAGTCTATAAAAGAGATAGAAGAGTTTTTAGAGCTAGACGTAATAGTTCTATTATATAATTTAAAGAAAATTTATTCTATTGACAATTATTGCAAAAATACTTGGTGAAAACTGGTTGTAATATATAATCAATATCGTAAAGGGGAGATTACATTGAAAAAATATCTTATCTTATGAAGAATATGAGGTTTCTGAATTAAAGACATTGCAATAGAGAAAGAAGAATAAAAAAGAAGTGTAGAGAAAAAAGCTACACTTCTTTTTTTATATCAGAGATTTTACAAAAGTAAAAATAATAGATAAAGTTGTAAAACAGAGGGAGCTTTGCTATAATCTTTTTAATACTTTAATTCGATAAAACAAAAGAAAGGAAGTCTTAACATGGAACCGTTAGAAAAACTTAGAGAAAAAAGGAAGTTATGTTCTAAAAATATTGTATTGATTGGGTTTATGGGAACTGGAAAATCAACAATTGCTGATTATCTGCATACTTTATTTGATATGGACGTAGTAGAAATGGATCAGTTGATCGCAGAAAGAGAGGGAATGAGTATTCCTGAAATTTTTGAAGTACATGGTGAAGAATATTTTCGGGATCTAGAAACGAATTTATTAATTGAAATGCAAGAACGAAAAAATGTCGTTATTTCTTGTGGAGGTGGAACACCTTTAAGAGAGTGTAATGTAAAAGAAATGAGAAAAAATGGGTGTGTTGTTTTATTGACAGCCAGCCCAGAGAGTATATTAGAAAGAGTAAAAAATAGTCATGATCGTCCATTAATTGAAAATAATAAAAATGTGGCGTTTCTTTCAGAGATGATGGAAAAAAGAAGAGAAAAATATGAAGCAGCTGCCGATATTATTATTCAGACGGATAGAAAGAAAAAGTTAGAAATTTGTGAAGAGCTAGTGGATAAGATGTTAGAATCCGATAGAAAGTGAGCCCGTTTTTGAAAAATAATAAGATAAGATTGTTTTGTAGGATGAACGATAGAAGTATTCTCTTGGTATAAAGATTTTATAAAGATTATTATAAAAGTTACAATTTTTACCATGAACAGGATAGAAAATAATCAGGTTCTAAAAAAACAATAAATGGTATTGAAGAGAAAAAAATACTGTGATATATTGATAGTAGAAAAGAAAAATGGAATTATATGGAAAAATCTGTTCAAAAGGTAAAATATTTGGCAGATTTTTTTCTATGAGAATTAAAATTGGAAATAAAAATAAATAAAGGAGGAAAAATATGAAAAAAGTCATAGCAGGAGTTTTAGTGGCAAGTTGTGTTTTGAGTGGAGTTCCAATGCCACAACATGTTTTGGCGGAAACTACAGATGAACAATTATCACAGCAAGAAAATCAACAAACGATGGAAGCTGGAGAGACTTTACAAAAGGAAGTACAACCAAATGTTGCTTCTAATAGCGCAATTTCATTATTAGAGGAAAGCAGTGCTAGCAAAGAAGAAAGATTAACAATTTCTAATATAGCACAGATTTCTAGCTATATTAGTGAAAAGAAACAAGATCAAGTAACCGCTATTATGTTACAAGGACAAGGATTGAAAGATGAGGACATAAAAGACTTATCTCAGTTTTCAAATGTAGAAGTGCTTGATTTATCTCAAAACTATTTAACAACAATTGATTTATCTCAATGGCCGAATCTAAAAGCAGTTTGGTTAAATAATAATCAGCTCAAATCTTTAGATGTATCTAATAATACAAATCTTGAAGTATTAGAAGCCTATGGAAACTATACTTTAACAGGAGACATCAATCTGAGCGCTCACAGTGCCTTAAAGTCACTCGTATTAAATGATACTAATATTAGTAAGTTAACTCTTCCAACAGATTCAGCGTTAGAATCTGTATGGTTCAATCACAACCCATCATTACGAGAAGTTGTGTATCCAGCTAAGGCAAGTGGAGATAGTAAGTTAGAAATTAATCCAAAAGTTCTTTATGAACAGGATTTTGAAGGATTACCAGATGATGAGAGTGTTTCTGCTAATACTTCCAAAGACAAAGGAACTTATATTGAGTGGACAAAAGAAAAAGATAGCCAAAGTAGTGTGGTAAACGAAGGAGACAAAGCTTTCCCAGCTTATGGTTATATATTAAAGGCTAAGTGGCAGTATAAGAGCTATACCATTCAATACAAACTTCCAACAAAAGGAATCCAGTGGAAGAACAAAGAGAGCATTGCTACTCAAGGTTCTTACGGGAAGGAAATAACATTACCTTCTGAAGGTGATTTTATCATAGATCAAGATTATGAGTGGAAAGGCTGGTCTTCTACAGCAGGAACAGTAAAAGGGAATACTCTTGTTGTAAAGCCAAAACAAAATGGAACAACAGTCATGGTAACTCCTAAAGTTTCAAGAAAAGCTATGTCTGTTACGTTTGAAAAAGCGAATACAGAAGAGGAAGCACAGCAAGTAGAAGGGATCATGGAAGATTCTATGATTACCGCTGGGAAGTATTTAAGATTGCCAGCTTGTTCTTATAAAAGAGAAGGATATACTTTTATCGGTTGGAGAATAGAAGGTCAGACTAGATTATATCAACCAAATGGTTCTTATCGTGTTAGCCCAGACCATCAAGGTAATCTCACTTTTATAGCGGAGTGGAAAGCAAATCAAGGGACTATTATTATTGGTGATAAAGAGGAGAAAAAATCAGAAAATGGTATGTATGTTTTTACAGACAGTGATTTACAAGCTCCTCAAGCAAAAGAAGGTTATCAATTTAATGGTTGGATTTACAATGGAAAAAAACTAACTGTCGGTGACAAAATTACAGTAAGGTATACTGGAGAAAAGTTTGAAGTTAAAGCAGACTGGATACCAAACAAATATTTTGTAGAATATCAAAATGAGGATGGAACTTTCTTAAAAGAAAATCTTTTAGAATATGATAAAGCGGATACTGATGTGCCTGAGGTAAAAGATAAAGTTGATGAAATCTTCGTTGGATGGGAAAAGACAAATAGCAGTAGTATTAGAAAACTTTCTATTAATGCAAACGAAATGATTTATTCTGGTGAAGAAGTTAAAAATTTAACATCTTCCAATGGAGAAACGGTAAAATTAAGAGCTGTTTATCAACCAGTATCAAAACAAATGGTTGTAGATCAAATTTCTGATAGAGAATATACAGGTTCTCCAATTACAATTGATAATTTAGTGATTAGAGTAAATAGCGCGCCATTGACAAAAGATGTTGACTATACCGTTACTTATGAAAATAATACAAATGTTGGAACTGCAACTGTAATTATTACTCCAAAAGAAAACATGAATTATATCGGAGTAAAAACAACATTCCAGATTACACCATCAGAAATGCAAAATGTAAAAGTAGAAGGATATAAAGGCGAGTTTGATGAAGAAAACCATAGCATTATTGTATCAGGATATCCAGAAGGTGCAACTCTTCGTTTCCGTGTAATTGGAGAAGACAGTACATGGTCAAATGGAAATCCAGCATTTATGATGGGAACTAATACAGTAGAAGTGGAAATTACACATCCAAACTATAAAACATTTACAGGGAAGGCTACTGTTGAAATTACAGAAAAACAAAATGTAGACAATAGTAATAGTGGTAATAGTAATGGTGGAAGTTCTTCTAATAATGGTAGTAATAATTCAGGAAATACCTCTGGCGGTGGTGGAGCAGTTGCACCATCGGTACCAAGTGGACCATCTACACCAGTTGCACCAGTAGTTCCAAATGTTCCAACTACACCAGATAATTCAAAACCAGAAAATACAGAAGATGCAAAAGAAGAGCAAAAACCATCTGATAACACAGATACAAAGAAAGACTTTGTTGTTCCTAAAATAGAAAAACAAGAATTTACAGGAAAAAAAGTGACTCCAAAATTTGTTGTAAAAGATGGAGATAAGAAGTTAGAAGAAGGAAAAGATTATAAGATTACTTATAAAAATAATAATAAGATTGGAAAAGCAACTGCCATTGTAACAGGCATTGGACAATATAAAGGAATGAAAGAAACATATTCTTTTGTCATTCTTCCTAAAACACCAACGGTTCAAACAAAGGCAGGAGATTCTTCTATTAAAATTACAACAAAAGGACAAAAAGGAACGAGTACGCTCATTCAATATTCTTCTGATAACGGAAAAACTTGGAAGACAATAAAAACATCCGCTAAGACAAAGACAATTAAAGGTCTGAAAAAAGGAACTTATAAAATCCGAGTTCGTTCTTACAAAAAAGTAAAAGGCGTAACTTATAAGAGTGCTTATACAACAAAGACTACGGTTAAAGTTCAATAGTAAGATAGAAAATAAAGGCAGAAGGGAAATTTCCTTTCTGCCTTTGTTTTCTAGTAGTTTAAAAACTTTCTAATTTTTCTACAGTCATATTTTTAACAACTGCTACGGCTAATTTCACGGATTCTTGGAAGTCTTCATAAGAAGCGATTCCATAATGGGAGTGAATATAGCGAACAGGGATTCCAATCACAATGACAGGAATTCCTTGGTTTGCTAAGTTAATAACCGCTCCATTATTTCCGCCCCCTTCTCGAACCGAAGTTTGCAGTTTGATTCCTTCTTGTTTGGCTAATGCGATCGTATCCCGCATATAACGAGGATTTGCAATCATGGATTTGTCCATAAAACGGATCATCGGTCCTTGTTTTAGGGCGGTCTGAATCGCATAAGGCTCTGTGAAGGTATCATCAGCAGGGCAACCTTCAAAACAGATGGCGACTTGTGGTTTCACCGTTTGAACGGCAACGGTTGCACCTCGTTCGCCCACTTCTTCTTGAGAAGAGAGCGTTCCACAAATAGAAAATGGAAGGTCCTCTCCTTCTAACTGTCGCATTGTTTCCAAAAGAGCAGCACAGCCAATTCTACAATCAAAGCCTTTTCCTATCATAATATCATGCTCTTCATCGTAGGAAAAATCCACTGCAGGGACAATCGGTTCACCCATAGCGATTCCAAATACATTTTCTGCTTCTTCTTTGCTACAAGCTCCAATATCGATAACGAGATCTTGAATGGAAAGAGGTTTCCCTTTTTCCGATTCTGTCATAAAATGTACAGGTTTTGCTGCAATAATTCCAGACACATAGTTTCCTTTTTGTGTTCTTATAAGCACTTTAGAAGAAGGGAGAGTATTTGGATTCCAACCCCCTAATGTGACGAAACGAATGGTGCCATTTGGTTTAATAGAGTGAACCATCATTCCTACTTCATCCCCATGGGCATCCAATAAAAAGACTGGTTTTTCTTCTGAAAAGTTATTTGGATACAAATAAAGATTTCTAAGACTATCTTCTTTTGTTGTTGCGAAATCTTTGGAAAATTCTCTGGCAACAGCAATTGCCTCATCTTCAAATCCAGAAGGTGCTTTTGCATTGGATAAGTTCTTAATTAAAGTAATACAGTTATTTTTTTGCTCGTTCATTTCAATCCTCCTCCATAATTGTTCCTGATAATAGAAAATGAATCTAAAAATAAGTATTAGAATAAGTATACGTTGAAATGAAAGATTTTCAAATAGAAAGTTTAAAAAACTTTTTCATAAAAGAGAAAGAAACTACTAGATACAACAGTAGAAAAAGACTATAATAAGAAAAGATATGATAAAAAAATTTAGGCAGCAGTAAATTTGACAGAAAAAGGAGAAAGTAGCGGATGATAGATTATAGTTCTTATATTATGGAAGAAACAAAAAATATATTGGCTATTGATAGTCCAACTGGTTATACAAAAAATGCGGCACAGTATGTGTACAATCTTTATAGAAGTTTTGGATATGAGCCAAAGTTAACAAAAAAAGGTGGCGTTCTTGTTTGTTTAAACGGAAGTTTAGAGGAAGAAGAACCTAATAGAAATGGAATTTTAGTAGAAGCCCATTTAGATACATTAGGTGCTATGGTAGCAGAAATCAATGGAACAGGGACTCTTCGTGTTACCCCTCTTGGTGGATTGAATCCAAACAATGCAGAGGCAGAAAATTGTCGTGTTATTACAAGAGCTGGAAAAGTATATGAAGGAACATTTCAGATGAAAAATGCTTCTGTTCATGTGAATAAAGATTATAGTACAACCACTCGTTCTTATGATGTGATGGAAGTGCTTCTTGATGAGATGGTATTTTCAAAAGAAGAAACAGAAAATCTTGGTATTATGACAGGTGATATCGTGTGTTTTGATCCTAGAACGGTGATTACAGAGTCTGGGTACATAAAAAGCCGTTTCTTAGATGATAAATTAAGTGTTGGAATTTTACTTGGATATGCCAAATATTTTAAAGAAAATAATGTAGAGGCGAATAGAAAAATTTATCATCACATCACAGTTTTTGAAGAAGTTGGTCACGGTGGTTCTGCTTCTGTGCCATCCGATGTAGAAGAGATTTTATCCGTTGACATGGGCTGTGTTGGTGATGGGCTTACTTGTAAAGAGCATCAAGTATCCATCTGTGCAAAAGATAGTGGTGGACCATATCACTATGATGTTGTTAGCGATTTAATTCGTTGTGCAAAAGAGGCAAAATTGGATTTCGCAGTTGATGTATATCCTTTTTATGGTTCTGATGCAGAAGCAGGCCTTCGTGCAGGATATGACGTGAAACATGGTTTGATCGGTTCTGGTGTCTATGCTTCTCATGGCTATGAAAGAAGTCATAAAAAAGGTGTTGAAAATACATTTGGCTTATTAAAAGCATACTTAGGATAAGATTATAAGATAAAATTTTCATAAGAATATTTTTTTAAAAGAATCCTCATAATAAGGCGATGAGTAAAACAATCAATCCAATCATGGCTGTTTTAAAATGTAAAAAAAGAAAGAACATGATTGGAAATGAAGATAAAAAAGTGCAATATGGGAATAAATTTGGACAGGAATGTGATATGTTCCTAAGGAAAAATCATCTATAATAATAAATGATAGAAAATTAGTATCCTATGCTTTTTATCAGAAACATTGATCAAATGTGTATATTTTGATAAAATAACGAGGAAAAGGGTTTTTAATAAAACAAAGGAGTGTGTTTATTATGTTAAATGGAGTAAAATTTGATTATACAAATGCAAAACAATTTGTTTCTGAAGAAGAAATTGTAATGATGAAACGTACAATCGAAGATGCAAAAAAAGTTGTATTAGAAGGAAATGGTGCAGGAAATGATTTCCTTGGATGGGTGAATCTTCCTGTTGATTATGATAAAGAAGAATTTGCAAGAATCCAAAAAGCAGCAGAAAAAATTCAGTCTGATTCTGAAGTATTAGTTGTTATTGGAATCGGTGGTTCTTATTTAGGAGCAAGAGCAGCAATTGAAGCATTAGGACATAGTTTCTTTAATGTAGTGGATAAAAGTATCCGCAAAGCTCCAGAAATTTATTTTGCAGGAAACAATATTAGTTCCACATACATTCAACATTTAATTGATGTCATTGGCGATCGTGATTTCTCAGTCAATGTTATTTCTAAATCTGGAACAACAACAGAGCCAGCCATTGCTTTCCGTGTATTTAAGAAATTACTTGTAGAAAAATACGGAAAAGAAGAAGCTGCTAAGAGAATTTATGCAACAACAGATAAAGCTAAGGGAGCATTAAAGAACTTAGCGACAGAAGAAGGATATGAAACATTCGTTGTACCTGATGATGTAGGAGGACGTTTCTCTGTATTAACAGCGGTTGGTTTACTTCCAATTGCAGTAAGTGGTGCGGACATTACAAAGTTAATGGAAGGTGCTGCTTCTATGAGAGAACATTGCTTAAATGCTCCATTTGAAGAAAATGATTCTTTACTTTATGCAGCGGTTCGTAACATTTTAAATCGCAGAGGAAAATCGATTGAAATTCTTTGCAACTATGAACCAGCCCTTCACTATGTATCCGAATGGTGGAAACAGTTATATGGAGAATCTGAAGGAAAAGATGGAAAAGGCTTGTTCCCAGCATCTGTTGATTTAACAACAGATTTACACTCTATGGGACAGTTTATTCAAGATGGTTCTCAAAATCATTTTGAAACAGTAATTGCAGTGGAAAAATCTAAATGTGAAATTATTCTTGAAGAAGAGCCAGTGGATCTTGATGGAATGAATTACTTAGCAGGGAAAACAGTAGACTTTGTAAATCAAAGCGCTATGAATGGAACCGTATTAGCTCATGTGGATGGTGGAGTTCCGAACTTAAAAGTAACAATGCCACAGATTGACGAATATTCTTTAGGACAGTTATTCTATATGTTTGAATTTGCATGTGGTGTTAGTGGATATACATTAGGAGTAAATCCATTTAACCAACCAGGAGTAGAAAGCTATAAGAAAAATATGTTTGCACTTCTTGGAAAACCAGGATTTGAAGAAGAAAGAGAAAAATTACTTGCTCGTCTTTCTTAATCCATGAAATGAAAGAAAAGTGAAATCAGAAAGAGAAAAAGGTGGACAATCACTTGTCACCATATTTAGATAGGGAAAAACAGGGTACTGATCATCGGTGCTCTGTTTTTCTGTTCATGAATGTGAAAAACTCGTCAAGTGTGCTTTTGATCGTTGGAAATAAGGAAAGAAAGATGAAAGAGAAAGTTGCAGGATTAATTATAACGACTGGAAGAGGAAGGGAAGCGAAGGCTTTTGATCCGTTAAAAAAATTAGGAAAAATTACCGTCTTAAAGCGAATCGTATTGACTTATCAAAGGGCAAATATTTCACCAATTGTTGTTGTAACAGGAGAACAAGCAGAAGAGGTAGAACGAGATTTATCTGGGTATGGCGTCGTGTTTTTAAGAAACGAGCAGTATGCGACAAGCACCATGTTCGATTCTGCCAAAATAGGATTTGAATATTTAGATGGAAAATGTGATCGAGTATTATTTACCAAATTAGACGTTCCTTTGCTAAAGACAGATACGATTTATAAAATTTTAAGCCAAAAAGGGATTGCAATTAGCCCTGTATATGAAGGGAAAACGGGACATCCATTGAATTTACATAAAAGCCTCATTCCTCAATTGCTCAATTATCATGGTGAAGAAGGAATGAGAGGATTCTTACATTCTTTAGAACAAGGAAGAGTTTGGGTAGAAGTAAAGGATAGCGGTATTATTAAAAGTACAGAAGAATTGGAGGAAGATGACGAATCCATTGAACAGCATAGTCGACAGATGTTACACCCTTATATACGAATTAGTATTGAAAAAGAAACGATGTTTTTTAATGAAAGAGCAAGACTTTTGTTACAGCTGATCGCAGAAACAAATTCTGTGAGAAAGGCGTGTAGCCAGATGGCTCTGTCTTATAGTAAAGCATGGAATTTATTAAATGAGATGGAAGAACAACTGGGATTTGCGGTTGTAAAAAGAAGACATGGTGGAAGAGATGGTGGAAAGACGGAACTAAGCGAAGAAGGAAAAAAGTTTCTTAGCCAATATATACAATTTGAAGAACGTTTAAAACAATTTGCAGATTCGGAGTTTAAACGGCTTTTTCCTAATATATAGGATAGGCTAGGAGATTGGGTATCAATGGATTTCATATAGAATAAAAAATATACAAAAATTTTCAGTTAAATATGGAAAAATAAGTAAAAATATAGTATAATTAGAATAAAAAATACGGAAGATTGATAAAAACTAGAGTTATGTTTTTAGAGTGTGAAAAAATAAGGGTGAAATCGATACAAATAGGGGAGTATCCAGTTGAATTTCTATAACAATATTATCCATATAGCTTTACAAAATGTAAGGAAGGAGGAATAGCAAAGAGAAGGAAGCAAATAAGAGGAGATAATAGGAGTTGTAGCATAATAAG
>DVIZ01000087.1 GCA_018710905.1 Candidatus Scybalomonas excrementigallinarum
TTTGACACGAGCCTAGTATTATCGTTAATAGATACAAAGGTGTCTTTGGTAATAAAAGTTTTATGGAAACTCATTAGTCTTATATACTTTCGAGTATATTTGGAAGTGAATGTACATAAGAACCCAACGGCTTTAGCCGTTGAAGTGTCAGTATATAATAAATTCGTTTCTTTGTCAATATAAGGGACACCATAATGAAAGGATAAGAACGGCATTACTAGTTTCCATTGAAACCAAAATTCAATCTGCTATAATAATGAATAGTAGCAGACAATAGCAACATAAGGAGGAAATTATGCCAGCGTTTGTAGAGTTAAGAGATGTTAGGAAGACGTATAAAATGGGGGAAGTGGAAATTCATGCGGTAGCAGGCGTTAATTTTCAAATAGAAGAAGGAGAGTTTGTTGTAATCGTAGGCCCAAGTGGGGCGGGAAAGACGACAGTTCTTAATATATTAGGTGGAATGGATAGTGCTACCTCAGGAAAGGTATTTGTAGGAGGAGTGGATATTAGTCATTATGGCTCAAAACAGCTCACTACCTATCGAAGAGATGAGATTGGATTTGTATTTCAATTTTATAATTTAGTACAGAATTTAACGGCTAAGGAAAATGTAGAACTAGCTACACAGATTAGTAAACATCCATTGAATCCAGTAGAAGTATTAGAGCGTGTTGGATTAAAAGAGCGAATCAATAACTTCCCTGCACAGCTATCAGGTGGAGAACAGCAACGTGTGGCAATTGCAAGAGCACTTGCAAAAAATCCAAAACTTCTTTTATGTGATGAGCCTACAGGAGCCCTTGATTATACGACTGGAAAAGCGATTTTAAAGCTATTACAAGATACTTGTAGAGAGCAGAAAATGACGGTTATTGTCATCACTCATAACTTGGCAATTGCTCCAATGGCAGATCGAATCATTCATATAAAAAATGGAAAAGTTGCTCACATGGAAAAAAATAGCAACCCAATGCCAGTGGAAGAGATCGAATGGTAACATTTCTTTTCATGAAAAGGAAGAAAAAACAGAAAGGAAGGGTTGCAGAACATGAAAAAATCTATGAGAAAGGATTTCTTTCGGGAGATAAAAAATAGTTTCAATCGTTTTTTATCGATTATGCTTATTGTAGCATTGGGAGTCGCATTTTTTGCAGGTATTCGTGCTACAAGTCCTGATATGAAATTGTCTGCAGATGCTTATTATGATAGAGAAAATATGATGGATCTCCGTGTTCTTGGAACGTGGGGATTGACAGATGAGGATATTGAGGGGTTAGAGCAGATTGAGGGAATTAAAGAAATAGAGCCCCTTTATTCTTATGATGTTATGGGAAAAGTAACGAGCAATCAATATGTGTTAAAAGCGTATTCTACTCCAGATAACATTAATAAAATGAAGGTAGTTGAGGGGCGTCTTCCTGAAAAAGAAGGAGAATGTGCTATTGATGAGCAATTGGTTATGACAGGTGAATTCCAAATAGGGGATACGCTCACCATTGAGTCGGGAAATGAAGAGGAATTAAGCGATATTATAAAAGATAATCAATATGAAATCGTTGGTGTTGTCAATTCCCCGATTTATATGGATGTGGAGAGAGGTTCCACAACGATTGGAAATGGAAAAGTGAATGGATATTTTGTGATTCCAAAAGAGGAGTTTACATTAGAAGCTTATACAGAAGTGGTTATGACAGTGGAAGGCGCAAAAGAGCTTGTAGCTTATTCAAAAGAATATGAAGAATGTGTAGAACCTGTAAAGAAAAAAGTGGAGGATTTTGTTGAACAACGAGCAGAACTGCGTTATGATGACACGATAAAAGAGGCAAAAGAAAAAATCGCCGATGGTGAGAAAGAAGTAAAAGACGGGGAACAAGAATTAAAGGATGGTCAAGAAGAGTTAAATGAGTCCAAAAAGCAAATAGAAGATGCGGAAAAAGAACTGGCTGACGGAGAAGTGGAGCTAGCAAGTGGCGAAGAAGAATTTGCAAGTGCAGAGCAAAAAATTATAGATGGGGAAGCAGAGTTAGCTAAGGGAAAGCAAGAACTTTCTGAGCAAAAAGCAGAGTTTTTAGCAAAAAAAGAGCAGTTAGAGCAAGCGGAAAAGAAAATCCAAGATGGAAAGGCTCAGATAAAACAAGGAAAAGAACAATTAGCAAAAGGAGAGCAAGAGCTAGTTGCCCAACAAGAAACGATAGAGCAAGGAAAAAAGGCATATGAAGAACAAGAAAGTAGTGTAAAAACGGCATTACAGGAGGCAAAAACAGAGTTAAAAAATGCAAAGAGAACTTTAGATGCCAATAAAAAGCAGTATGAAGAAACAGAAAAAGCAGCGTTACAACCGATTGAAGAAGCAAAGACACAATTAGAGAAAACGAAACAACAGCTCGATCAATGGAAAGCTCAGATTACAAAATTAGAGCAAGAAGTTTCAGAAGATGATGAACAGCTTGTTAAGTTGAAACAACAATATCAGTCTGGTTTGGCAGAATATGAAGCCTCAAAACAAGAAATTGAGGCAAAAGAAAGTTTAGTAAAGGAACAATTAGCGGAAGGGAAAAAAGCATTAGAGGAAGCAGAAGCTCAATATAATCAAGGATTATCCGAATATAATCAGAAGAAAAGCAAGGCTGAAAAAGAGTTACAGAGTGCAAAAAAACAGCTAGAACAAGGAGAAAAACAGATAGAAACAGCAAAAATAAGCCTTGCCTCTAGCAAAGAAGAACTGGCTACAAAAGAAAAAGAACTGACACAAGCAGAAAAGGAAATAGAGCAATCAAAGCCCCAACTAGAGGCAGGAGAGAGTGCTTTAAAACAAGCGGAACAGACGCTTCTTGCTAGTGAGACCCAGTTAGAAGAAGGTCGACAAGAGTTAGAGAAAAATCGTCAAAAATTATTGGATGCAAGACAACAGTTAGAAGAAGGTTGGCAAGAAGTAGAGGATGGTAAGAAAAAAATAGCCGATGGGGAAAAAGAATTAACCGATGGGAAAAAGGAATTGGCAGAGGCAAAGGAGAAATTGGCGGATGCGAAAGATGAACTGGCAGATTTAAATGAGCCAGAGTATTACGCCCTTGATCGAAATTCGATTGTCAGCACCGTTTCTTTTGGAAATGATGCGGATCGAATTAAAGCCATTGGAGAAGTATTTCCAGCTATCTTTTTCCTTGTGGCGGCACTTGTAAGTTTAACGACAATGACTCGAATGGTAGAAAGCGATCGCACGCAGATTGGTACATTAAAAGCATTGGGATATAGTAAATGGAATATTGCTATGCGCTATATTTTATATGCCCTTTTTGCCACATTAATTGGAAGCCTTATTGGTATGATTTTAGGACAAAAGATTTTCCCAAATATCATTATTGGCGCTTATAAGATGATGTATCAGACGCTACCAGATGTAATCGTACCACTCAATAGTTTTTATTCTATTACCTCTTGTTTTTTAGCAATTGCTACGATTTTGGTGGCGACCATATTTGCTTGTTATAAAGAACTTCAAGAAGTACCAGCTGGATTAATGCGTCCTGTGGCACCAAAGATTGGAAAGCGTGTTTTATTGGAAAGAATCCCTTTTATTTGGAATCGATTGAGTTTTATTAGTAAAGTAACAGTAAGAAATTTATTCCGCTATAAAAAGCGTTTCTTTATGACGATTTTTGGAATTGGTGGATGTATGGCATTAATTATTGTTGGGTTTGGTGTTAGAGATTCCATTTACTCCATTGTAGATAAGCAATATGGGGGGATTATGGATTATGATTTATCGATTTCTATTAAAGAAGGAAAGAAACCAGAAAAAATAATAGCAGGAGAAGACAGTATTTTAGGAAGTCTTAATACGTGGCAAGCGAGTATCGATGCTCGGACGAAAGAGGACACAATAGAGGCGTATATGATTGTTCCAGAAGAAAAAAATAAGTTAGAAGATTATATTCATTTGCATAATCGAAGAACAAAAGAAACTTATGAACTTTCTTCGAAGGGTGTTATTATTTCAGAAAAGTTAGCCACATTGCTGAATGTGAATATTGGAGATACCATTGTCATTCAACAAGAGGAAAAGGAAGATCAAACAGTTCTCATTGAAGGAATTACAGAAAATTATCTTTACCATTATGTGTATATGGCACCAGAGTTATATGAAAACCTTTATGGAGAACAAGAAGATTGGAATCAGATTTTAGTGAAGACAAAAGAACATTCTTCCGAACAACAAAATGAACTGTCAGAACAAATATTAAAGAAAAATGGAGTGAATAGTGTAACCAAGGTGACAGAGTCAAAGAATTCCATCGATCGCATGATGAATAGTATGGATATTGTCGTTGTTGTATTGGTAATCTCTGCGGGAGCACTGGCGTTTATCGTACTATATAATTTAAATAATATTAATATTAGTGAGAGAAAACGAGAGCTTGCAACCATTAAAGTGTTAGGATTTTATGACATGGAGACAGCGGAATACGTGTATCGTGAAAATGTTTTACTTACAATTTTTGGTGTTTTATTAGGATTAGGATTAGGTGTTATTTTACACCACTATGTCATTATTACAGCAGAACTTGATATGATGATGCTAGGAAGAGACATTAGACCAATGAGCTTTGTTTATGGTGCATTATTAACAGGTGTATTTTCCATGTTCGTGAATTTTGTATTATATTATAAGTTGAAAAAAATTGATATGGTAGAATCGTTAAAGAGCGTGGAGTAAATAATAAAATGTGAAGTATGATAGAATAAGAAGGTATGGAACGAAAAAGGCATAAGTTAGCTATTGTTCCATACCTTCTATTTATGTAAAGGCAAGGAGTTAGAAACTATGCTGGTATAAGTTTATGACGACTACCTGACAACATTTATAATATTGACGCCGTCTATGAAGGTGAGAATTTCACAAAGTATACTTTTCATCGTTTTAGTCGGAAGTAACGAGCGAGATATTGGGTGGTAGCGAGAACTTCTCATTCATGAAGAATTATGATATTCTAAAGAAGAAAATCGGATAGAAGAGAAAGGAGAGTTGAAGTGGGAAAGATAGAGAAATTAAAACAGTTTTTAAAAGATTTTAGAATTTTATATGTACTATTGGGGATAAAAGTTCTTTTATTTTATAGGCTTGTGGATTTCGATGGAGTGGACTATATCGTCAGTGTTTTGACGTTTGCTTTTTTAGCGATTCTCATAGAGAATATGAGAACTTGGAAGAAAGAAAAAAGAGCAACCATTTTATTTGGAATTTTTTATACTCTGATATCGGTGATTATGTTAGCTGACAGTATGTATTATGGCTACTTTATTCAATATACTTCAGTAAATCAACTATTTCAGATTGGAAACTTATTGGATACAGCAGGAGCGATTGATTTGAATGGGGTTGTATCAACAGCAGGAATTCTTTTATTACTATGGGATATTCCATTGGCTATTTATTACTTTAAAAAATCGATAAAGCAAGCAAAAATAGTGGAAAAGAAGAGAAGAAAAAAAGAGAGGAAGTTTCATTGGTTTTGTGCCATGCCAACGTTATTAGGCATTTCTGCCATTAGTGCGCTAGTGATTCTTGTGTGGAATCCATTGAATGATGATGGTGTGAGAAGTATTAATCATTTGGAATTTGTTACGTATCATACCAGTGATATTGTAAAGTTTACAGCAGGAGAGCTAGAGCGTTCTTCTGTTAATAAAAATCACATTCAGCAAGAAATTGCAGAGCTTGTACCAAAAGCCACAGGAACAAAGTATCGTGGGATTGCAAAGGGGAAAAATTTAATTTTAATTCAATTAGAGAGTTTTCAAAATTTCCCTATTGGAAAGACGTACAATGGACAAGAATTAACTCCGAATATCAATCGCTTATTGGAGGAGGATACCCTTTATTTTGATCATTATTATCAAAGTATTGGAAAGGGAAATACATCCGATGCAGAGTTTGCTACTTTGAATAGTTTTTATCCAGTGACAGAGCGAGAATCCTATCGCTTATATGTGGATAATAATTTTAACGGATTACCATGGTTATTGCGGGCCCAAGGATATGCTACCTTAGCCTTTCATGGAAATGTAAGGACATTTTGGAACCGTGGGCAAATGTATCCTCAAGAAGGGTTTCAAACATTTTATAGTCAAGAATATTTAAAAGAAGCGAGAATTTCTGGGTTTGGAATTACCGATAAAGACTTGTTTTCACAGGCAGTTACCATATTAAAGCAACAGACAAAACCGACCTTTAGTTTTATGGTAACGGTTACGAATCATATTCCATATCAGTTGGATGCGGATTTGGTGGACTTAGAATTGAAACCAGAAGATAATAATGTATTTGGCCATTATTTGCAATCGGTTCATTATACGGATGAGGCCATTGGCCAATTGATTTCTGATTTAAAAAAGGCGGGGCTTTATGATGATACGGTCATTGCTATGTATGGGGATCATCATGGAATGTTGATTTCTGACGAAGAGTTCTATGAGCCAATTCAAGAGAGCATGCCAAAGTTTCTAGGAAGAGCTTATGATTATGATGAAATGTTGCATATTCCGCTGATTATTCATATTCCAAACAGTGGAGTCAATGAGACGATTCATACAGCAGGCGGGCAAGTGGATTTCTTGCCAACTATAGCAAATTTAATGGATATTACAATTCCACAGCCGTACTTGTTTGGAAAAGATCTTGTAAATGTAGAGGATGAAAAGGACGATTTTGTAGCATCCGTTACTTATTTACTAGAAGGCTCTTTTATATGGAAAGATACGATGTATCAAATTGGAAGAGATGATACTTTTAAAAATGGACGAGCGTGGAGTACAAAAACAGGAGAAAGTATTGCCTTAAATGATACATTAAAAGAACAGTCAGAACGGGCAAGGAGATTAGTAGAGTTATCGAAAAAAGTACTGGACTACAACTTGATGTCCGATTATCCAGGGCAAAAATATGTGCTAGAGAAAGAAGGGCTCGATATGGATTTATCGGAGTTCATTGGAAAATAGCAAAAAAGTTTAACAATTCCTTTTCTTGTAAATAGATTGACTAAATGATATAATAATTTTGGCAATAATAGTCAGAAAAAACAGATGCTATTAAGAGAAGAGTCTTAAGGATGAAAATGACGAAAGAGCTAATGTTTACTTGCAAGGAGGTAGCCAAAATGAGTAATCAATATGATGTTATTATTGTGGGCGCAGGGCCATCAGGAATTTTTTGTGCTTATGAATTAAAAGAGAAGAAGCCGAATCTTCGAATTCTTATGATAGAGAAAGGAAGAAGAATTGAAGAGCGCGTTTGTCCAAAACGTACGACAAAGCAATGCGTCGGCTGTAAGCCTTGTTCTATTACAACTGGTTTTGCTGGAGCGGGAGCTTTTTCCGATGGAAAATTATCACTCTCTCCTGATGTAGGAGGAAACTTACCAGAAATTTTAGGGTACGATAAGACCGTAGAGTTATTAAAAGAATCCGATAATATTTATTTAAAATTTGGAGCGGATACAAAAGTCTATGGAATCGATGAAGAAGAGGCCATTTGGAATATTCGTAAAAAAGCGATCAATGCGAATTTAAAGTTAATTGAATGTCCAATTAGACATTTAGGAACAGAAGAAGGTTATAAAATCTATGCACGTTTGCAAGAACATTTAATAAAAGAAGGTGTAGAGATGAAATTCCGCACAATGGTATCCGATATTTTAGTAGAGGATAACCATGCAGTTGGTGTAAAAACCGAAAAAGGTGATACGTATTATGCACCAGAAGTTGTATGTGCGGTGGGAAGAGAAGGTTCTGAATGGTTTAGCCATATTTGTCAAGAGCATAAGATTGAGACAGAAGTTGGAACGGTTGATGTAGGTGTTCGAGTTGAGGTTCGTGATGAAGTTATGGAAGAGTTAAATAAGACTCTTTATGAGGCGAAACTTGTTTACTTTACTCCAACCTTTGATGATAAAGTGCGAGTATTTTGTAGTAATCCATCTGGAGAGGTAGCCACAGAATATTATGAAAATGGACTAGCCGTTGTTAATGGACATGCCTATAAGTCCGAAGATATGAAAACGAACAATACAAACTTTGCGCTTTTAGTGTCAAAGAACTTTACAAAACCATTTAAAGAGCCAATTCAATATGGAAAATCCATTGCACAGCTTAGCAATATGCTCTGCGATGGTAAGATTTTAGTACAGCGTTTTGGCGATTTCCAAAGAGGAAGAAGAACAACAGAAGAAAGACTCATTCGCAATAATATTATTCCAACATTAAAAGATGCGGTTCCAGGAGATTTATCATTAGTATTTCCATATCGTATTATGAAAGATATCGAAGAGATGATTTTAGCACTTGATAAAGTGACACCAGGACTTGCTAGTGATGAGACGTTGCTCTACGGAGTAGAAGTGAAGTTCTATTCCAACAAAGTGGTAACGGATACTCATTTTGAAACAAATATTAAAGGCATTCGGGCCATTGGAGATGGGGCATCCGTAACAAGAGGTCTTCAACAGGCATCAGCCAATGGAATTAGCGTAGCTCGTAGTATTCTTGGAATTTCATAAAAGAAAGAAAAAAGACAGTGTGAAAGCATTGTCTTTTTTCTATTTCTTCACAGATGCTCTTACTTTTTCTCATTCTATTTCGTTTCATTTTAATGGTCTCGATTTTCTTTACCAATGAATTTTTGAGAACAAAATATGATACAATGGTTTAAACAATTAAACGAAAGAGGTGAATGTTATGTCTGTGCACAGCGAAGATATTCAGCGTTTAGCAGAAGAGTTTGAAAGTTGCCAAAAAATTTTGCTTGCGCTTGGAGATGAAAATCGTCAGCATCTTATGCTTGAGATGATGCGAATGAATGATTGTGGAGGAGTGCGCGTTGGAACGATTGCTCAAAAATAGAACCTTTCCCGCCCAGCAGTATCCCATCATATTCAAATATTGAAAGATGTCGGGATTCTAAAATTACGTCGAGAAGGGACGAAGAACTACTATTATTTTGATGCGGATATGGAAGCGATGAACAGGCTCATCCATATGCTAGAGCACGCAAAGAAAATTATGGAACAATTACCAGATAGGAGTGGAAACAGTGATTAAAATACACATTTTTCATACGGGAAAAGTTAAGGTTGATCGGGCAATTCCATATAAAGAGAAGAATCCTCTTGCTGTAACAGGCTTATTTCGAAGTGAGGATAAAAAAATGATATTGCCGGTTTCTTGTTATTTAATCGAACACCCAAGTGGGAAGATACTCATTGATACAGGGTGGGATAGTAAATATATAGAGGAAAAGCCGCACCGCTTTTTTGGTCTGTTGGATAACATTAGTACACCGATGATAAAAAGCGGTGAGAGCGTGGATTGTAAATTAGCAAAACACAATATCAGTGGGGCAGATCTAGACTATATCTTTTTTAGCCATATGGATTTTGATCACACAAGTGGATTGCGTCTTGTTAAGGATGCAAAACGTATTATGGCGGCAAAAGAAGAAATTGAAGATTCAAAAAAATATTTTTTTCGCTATGTAAAATCCAATTGGGATTTTGCAAATGTGGAGCCATTTCTATATAAGAACACAGGAATAGGACCTTACATTTCAATGGAAATGATAGTAAAAGGGTAGTTTATCTATTTTTTAAGAGGGATTTTGGTAAGATTCGGATCAAAACAGAAATACTTATTTTATGTGGAAAATTTTTTGCAAATATAATATAATGAGCCCAAGCGATTGAGAGAAATTCGCTTATCAGTTGCAAACGATGTAATCCAATTGACTACACATTGTTATTTAGGAGATAATAAAATGATTCAACATAAAATACAGCCTGTTTATGATAGAAATTCTAGAATTTTAATACTTGGAAGTTTTCCATCCGTAAAATCACGAGAAGGGGGATTTTTTTATCATCATCCTCAAAATCGATTTTGGAAGGTGTTATCGGCAGTAGCTAATGATACACTTCCAACGACAATTGAAGAGAAGAAGAAATTTTTGCTTTCCCATGGAATTGCGGTTTATGATGTGATTGCAAGTTGTGATATTGTTGGTTCTAGCGATAGCAGTATTGCCAATGTCGTTCCATCCGATATCAAAACTATAATAGAAAAAACAGGGATTTCTAAAATTTATTTAAATGGCAATAAGGCATTTGAGCTTTATGAAAAATATCAAAAAAAAGAATTAGAAGCAGAAGGAATTCAAGTAGAAGCAATCAAACTTCCTTCTACAAGTCCAGCCAATGCAAGTAATTCTTTAGAGAAATTAATTGAGCAGTGGAGAGTTATGAAAAAAGAAATTTATATTCCGCTAAAACCACTGGATCAAGAGCTATTTGATGCCCTTCTTAACTGGTACTATCACAATGCTAGAATTCTTCCATGGAGAGAAGAACCAACACCATATCGTGTATGGATTTCAGAAATTATGTTACAACAGACAAGGGTAGAGGCGGTAAAGCCATATTATGATCGTTTTATGGAAGCATTGCCAACCATTGAAGATCTTGCAAATGTAGAAGATGAAGTGTTGATGAAATTGTGGGAAGGACTAGGATACTATAATCGGGCAAGAAATCTTAAAAAAGCAGCCAATATTGTTATGGAAGAGTATGACGGAGTGATGCCAGCCGATTATGAACAGTTATTAGCACTTCCAGGGATTGGAGAATATACGGCAGGTGCCATTGGGTCCATTGCCTATGGATTAGATGTACCAGCAGTAGATGGAAATGTTTTACGAGTCATAACGAGAGTGATGGAATGGTATGAAGATATCCTGAAGCAGAAGACAAAAAAGGAATTAACAGAAAAGCTAAAAGACGCATTAATAAAAGGAAAAAGCGGAGATATTAATCAAGCGCTTATGGAGCTTGGCGCTACCGTCTGTATTCCAAATGGGAAACCTCATTGTGAAGAATGTCCGTGGGATACAAGATGTCTTGCTTATAAAAAAGATAAGATAACAGAACTTCCAGTAAAAACTCCCAAAAAAGAGAGAAGGAAAGAAAAGAAGACAGTATTTTTATTGGAATATGAAGGGAAAGTGGCCATTCAAAAGAGAGGGGAGAAAGGGTTACTTTCTGGACTATGGGAGTTTCCAAATGAAGAGGGATATTTAGAACAACAGGAAATGGAAGCATGGTTACAAAAAAAGGGGATTACGAAATATCAGATGGAAGAAGAATATCGTGGAAAGCATATTTTTTCTCATGTGGAATGGCAGATGAAAGGAATCAAAATCTTAATAGAGGAAAGAGCAAAATCCTCTACTTTTACAGAGCAGAAGAAACGAGATTTTGTGTGGATATCAAAAGAGGAAATGGAACGAGACTATGCAATTCCATCTGCCTTTGAATGGATAAAAAAGAATGTTTAACGATGAGAAGCTCGCTTTGCGAGTTTCTCGTATTCGCAGGGAGTTGTCATATGGGAACATAAATACTTCTCATATGGCTTGTTGTTTTTGCATAAAAAATAAGGGAACAAAAGTAAGTCGTGCTTTGTTCCCTTATAAAAAATATAAGAAATCTCTATTCTATTGTTGGAAATTCTAATGTGTCTTGGGCTATTTCCGTATTGCTTTAGCTATTGAGGCTTCTATTCCCAATTCACTTTCGGTAGAAGTCGTATCCTCTTCTGAGCTTGTAGTAGCACTAGAAGAAGGATTACTTTCCTCTGGCTTATTAGTAGCATCAGAAGAAGTTGTATTTTCGTCTGGTTCATCCGTAGTACCAGAAGTTGTCATATCTTCTTCCTCATCTGTACTGCCAGAAGTTGTCATATCCTCTTCTTCATCCGTAGAGGACGCTGGTGGAATAACTACATCTTCTGGAGTTTCCGTATTGCCAGAAGTGCCAATATCATCAGGTTCTGTAGTTTCCTGATTCGAATTTTTATTCGAATCCTTGTTGGAATCTTTATTGGAATCTTTGTTTGGCTTATTGGAAGATTCACCAGTCGTTGTTTCTGTTGTGTTATTTGGTTTGTAATTTGGACAGTCTGCTGAGCAGTTTGGGCAGTCCTTTTTACATCCTAAATCCGCCTTACAATTTTCACAAGTACAGGATTCCGAACAATATGGACAGTACTTGGACATAGCAGTAGATTCCTCTATCAAGGAAGATGTTGTGTTCTCAGTAGCAGATGATGCGTCTGTAGAAGTTGTGATAGAGGTAGAAGTTATTGTAGTTTGTGTACTACTTTCTTCTGTTGTATCTACAAGACTATTTTCATTTGTAGATTTTAAAGGTTTTGATTTTCTACTTTCTGTTTTGTTGGAAACAACGGTAGTTGTTTCATCTTCGCACTCAACGACATCTGCCATTTTTATCTGGCGTTTTTCCACATAAGTTTTGATTTCTTGAATTGGTAAAGCAACTAATTCTTCAATTGTAAGTGTTGCATCTTTTTCAATTAAAGAGTTAATTAATTGCATTTTACCAAAAGAAGTATGGTATTGTTTCGCTAGGCGTTCTAATTCTTTTGTTTTAGAATTAGAAATACTCTGTTTATAAATAACAGGTTTAATTTCTTGCTCGTTTAAAGTAGTTTTAATATCTGTGACAACTCGAGTCTTTACTTCATCCGCCTTTACTTCATTGGAATTGGAAACAGAAACTAAAATAGAGTTTTTATTTTTGTTAATATATCCACTAGAAGAAAGAGACATTGTAAGTTCGGATATGACAGTATCAAAATTTTTGTTTTTAAAGGATTTATCTTTAATTAGCGATGCAGCATCCTCGTTGTTGGCTTTTACGCTCAATACTCTATAAGATTTATTGAGTGCTATTTCAACACTTGGATTTACATCAATGGCTACGATGCTGTCAACAGAGTAGTAATTGCGTATGAGTCCAAAACAAATCAAAAATACAATAGCCAGACTTGTGCAAGCCGTATAAAGTAACTGTAATTTAGAAGCATTGCGTTTTGGACGTTCCTTTACAATATAATCTTCTTCGGGAAGTTTCTGCACAGGGGCGGAAACAATTTTGTCGAATAGATCAGGAGTGTCAAGAGCAATGCTTTGCTTAATGGACTCTTCAATCTGACGGTTGTTCATTAAATCGACTCCTTTTCTATTAAATACTTTTTGAGTTTTTTTAAAGAGCGATTATACTTAGAAAGCACTGTAGAAAGTGGCATTCCAAGACTCTTTGCAATTTCATGGTGTTTTAAACCAGAAACTGCATGTAAAATAACAATTTGTCGTTCTTCTTCTGCCAAGATATTAAGAGCAGCTTGTAAAACAATCCGATCTTCTGATGTTTTGTGATCAGAGGTGGCTAAATAATTAGAATCCTCAAGATCTTCAAGAGAAGTATCCGCTGTTCTCGTGGCTGTTCTTAATTTCATAAGGCAGAGATTTCTTGCTATTGTAAAAATCCATGCCAAAGGTTTGCCCTGCTTTTGATAAAGATGAGCAGAGGCACGAATCTTCACATACGTGTCTTGCATAATATCCTGAGCATCATGTGGATTCTTCAAAATGGAGAGAATGAAGGCATACACAGTCTGGTCAGTAAGACGATAGAGTTCTTCAAATGCTGATAAATCATCATGTGCAATTCGAATAATCAATTCTTCGTCAAGTTTTGCAAGACGTTTCCCGTTATTTTGTTTGATAGGTAATTGTGTCTTGTCCTTTGACACATTAGAAAGCAATAACATGTAGCTGTTCTCCCTTTCTGTTATATTAATGCGTAAAGCAGTTGATTTATTGCAAATAAAGTAAAAAATATTATAAAACAAAAATGAAAAAAAAGCTATCAACGGTTGGATGAAAATTCCTAGTGTGATGGCATGTACATTCTAGCATGAACGAGAACGGTTGGCAATGTAACATTTTCATGACAAAAGAAAAAAATGTATAAAAAACTAATGTATATGAATAAATATTATTGTGGTATTGTATAAAAATGGCTTAAAATAGCCAAAAATCATAAAAATACATTTGACAAAAATGAATTTTAGTAATAAAATATACATAAATTGATAAAAGGTTTTATAATAGGATTAGAAAGCTATTTGGAGGGAAATAATAATGAAAAAATTTGGTAAAGTAGTAGCAGTTATGATGACTGCTGTCATGTTATTATCTGGTTGTGGTGGTACTACAGGAACTTCTACAGAAAATGGAACTTCTAGTGGGCTTCCAGCAAAGGTTGTTGTTGGAACAAATGCGGAGTTTCCTCCATTTGAATATATGGATGATAATGGACAGCCAGATGGATTTGATATGGCGTTAATCAAAGAAGTTGGAAAGCGTGCAGGCTTTGAAGTGGAAATTAAAAATATGGATTTTGATGCTCTTTTGATGTCTATGTCAACAGGAGGAATTGATATGGTAATTGCTGGTATGACAGCAACAGAAGAGAAAGAGAAACAAGTAGATTTTTCTGATCCATATTTTGATGCAAAACAAGTAATTATTGTAAAGCAAGATAATAACGAAATTAAGACATTTGATGATTTATCTGGAAAAAAAGTTGCTGTACAGCAAGGTACAACAGGAGATTTATCTGTAACAGAAGGAGATCCTACTTGTGTTGTTAATGGAGTAGATGTAAAGCGCATGAATAAAGGTGCAGATGCAGTTGTTGACTTAATTAATGGCGGTGTTGATGCGGTTGTTATTGATTTACTTCCAGCAAAAGAGTTTGTAGAAGCCCATCCAGATGATATAAAAATTGTAGAAGATAATGCGGTTGTTGAACATTATGCAATTGCTATGCCAAAAGGAAGCGATGAATTAAAGAAAGCAGTGAATGATGCATTAGCTTCTATTAAGGAAGATGGAACACTTGATCAGTTAAAAGAGCAATATGATGCGACAGAAACTGTAAATAAATAAAGTATTTTTGATACAAAGATAGGCTGTCTTAAGACTTGAAAAAGGCTTCTGACAGCCCGTTTTCCGTTATTAAATTTGGATTCTCTTGATCCGATAGATAAAGTGTGATATAAGAAATTGAGAGTTTAAGAGAAGGAAGAAACTATTAAGAGAAAGGAAAAAGAAAATGAATGGATTAATGGGAATAGGCTTCTTTTCTTTGCTTAGCAATCAAAGTTGGTTTGCCGAGTGGGGAGGAAAAATCTATAACGCTTGGATCAATATGAATGGTTGGAAACTGTTTTTAAATGGACTCAAAGTGACGTTAGGTGTATCCGCAGTTGCCGTCATTATCGGTGTTGCTATTGGTTTTATTTTAGCTTTAATGAAATTGACTGAAGCAAAGAAAGGAAAAAGAACAGTTCTTTCCACATTAGCAGGAATTTATATTGATATTATAAGAGGGACACCATCGCTAGTTCAATTATTCATTATGTATTTTATTGTATTTAAAAGTCATATGTCCTTAATGGCAGGTATGCTCGCTTTTGGATTGAATAGTGGAGCGTATGTAGCAGAAATTATTCGTGGTGGGATTTTATCTGTTAATAAAGGACAGATGGAAGCGGGGCGTTCCTTAGGTCTTAGCTATGGAATGACAATGCGTTATGTTATTGTTCCACAGGCGATTAAGACGATTTTACCAGCACTTGGTAATGAGTTTATTGTATTAGTAAAAGAAACATCCGTTATTAGTTTTATCGGTGTTGTAGATATTATGAAATCGGGGCAGTTCTTAATATCCCGTACGTATGAACCATTTGTTCCTTATATTTCAATCGCAGTGGTTTATTATGTGATTATTAAGATTTTATCATTGCTTTTAAATGCCTTTGAAAGGAGACTTCGTAGAAATGATACACGTTAAAAATTTGCATAAACATTTTGGAAAATTAAAAGTATTAAATGGAATTGATATCCACATTAAAAAAGGTGAATGTGTTTGTGTTATTGGACCTTCTGGTTCTGGTAAAAGTACATTTTTACGCTGTTTGAATCTTCTTGAAGTACCAACCGATGGAGAAATTATTATTGATGGAATCAATGCCACCGATAAGAAAACGAACATTGATACTTTTCGAAGAGATGTAGGAATGGTATTCCAGCAGTTTAATTTGTTTCCAAACTTAAATATTATTGATAATGTAACATTAGCTCCTGTAAAACTTGGAATTCTTTCAAAACAAGAAGCCGAGAAAAAAGGAATGGAGTTATTGGAGCGTGTTGGTGTTGGATCAAAAGCAAAAAATTATCCAACCCAATTATCTGGTGGACAGCAACAACGTGTTGCCATTGCAAGAGCATTATGTATGTCACCAAATGTAATGCTTTTTGATGAACCAACTTCTGCCTTAGATCCAGAGATGGTTGGGGAAGTATTAGACGTTATGAAACAACTTGCAGAAGAAGGAATGACAATGGTTGTTGTCACTCATGAAATGGGATTTGCAAGAGAAGTAGCGGATCGTGTTGTTTTCATGGACGGTGGAGTCATTGTAGAAGAAGGATATCCAAGAGATGTATTTGGAAATCCACAAAATGAACGTACAAAAGCATTTTTAAGTAAAGTGTTATAAAAAAGGGACAGTTGCACGAAGTGTTTCGTGTAGCTGTCTTTTTTTGATAAGATATATATAACTGGCACTATAAATTAAATGATAACTGGATATTTTAATCATACCAGAAACTGGATATAATAAAACAAACTTTACAACAGTAATGTGATAAATAAACTGTGTAGATCAAAAAATATGGGAGCTTTTGATCTGTTGTCTGGATGGACAGCATGGGCACCGTTTGCTTCTATTTTTGGCAACGTTATGCAAGTTTGTGTAGCAGGAGTAATGGTTGTAATTCTAATACCAATTATCAGAAAAGCAATTATAAAATAAAAGGAGAAAGGAGAGTATGGATGGATTTCTTTGGAAATACACCATACAAGAAAAGATATGGGAACAAGAAAAGAATGTGAATTAAAAATAATGACACCAGGTCCAGTTCAGGTAAGAGAGAATGTGAGAAATGCTAGAAGTATTAAGACAACGAATCCAGATGTAGATACCAGTTTTGTAGAGGAATACAAAGAAACTTGTGATAAAATTGCAAAAATACTTCATACGTCAGGGAATGTTTATATTTTAAGTGGAGAAGGAATTTTAGGATTGGAATGTGCCTGTGCTTCTTTAACGGAAAAAGGGGATCGAGTTCTTGTTATTGACAATGGTATTTATGGGAATGGATTTGCGGATTTTGTATCCCTTTATGGAGGAAATCCTGTTCTTTATCAAAAAGATTATCGCCATACCATTGATGTAGAAGAATTAAGAGCTTATTTAGAAAACGATCATGATTTTAAATATGCTACGGTAGTACATAACGATACCCCAAGCGGTATGACCAATGATGTTATGGCAATTGGAAGACTTCTTGATGAGTTTGGAATTTTATCTGTTGTAGATTCTGTCTCTGGAATGATAGGGGAGAATTTAAATATTGATGAAGGGAAATTAGATATTGTATGTGGAGGTTCTCAAAAAGCAGTTTCTGCACCTGTTGGTCTTACTTTTGTAGCGGTAAGTGATAGAGCAATTAAGGTAATGGAAGAAAGAAAGAGTAAAATTGCTTCTTTTTATTGCAACCTTTTGAATTTTAAAACTTATTATGAGGATAAGTGGTTTCCTTATACGATGCCAATTAGTGATATTTACGGGTTAAACGTGGCTCTTGATAATATTTTGGAAGAAAAGGATATTGTAGGGAGACATGAAAGAATTGCAAAAGCAGTTCGAGCTGCTCTTGTAAAAGGAGGACTTACTCTTTATGCAGAAAATGGATTTTCAAATAATGTGACTGTTTTTTGTATTCCAGAAGGGATAACCGAACGACAGATTTTGGATACAATGAAAGAAAAGTTTGGGATTTTATTATCAGGATCTTTTGGCGTATTTGCAGGAAAAGTAATTCGAATTGGTCATATGGGAGAAAATGCTAATAAAGAAGATGTAGTTGAGACATTAGAGGCTTTGTATCAAACGCTGTCTGAATACTCTGTGCCATTAAAAGAAGATTTTGCTCAAGTTTTTCAAGAGGAGTATGAGAAGGAATAAAAACTTTATGACATCGTTGTTCTAACATTGAATTATTGATATTATTTTGGTATCATAGGAGTGGATAAAAAGATCCATAGTAAATAGAAACGGGGAGTGTTTATTTTATGGAACAACGTTTTTATTTCAATGAAAGGATTGACAAAGCTATCAACAAAGTGATGGATTATCCGCTTACAATTGTTTCTGCACCGCTTGCTTTTGGAAAGCATACGGCTGTAGAAGAGGCTGTAAAACGCGTTAAAGAACAAGGGGTCAACGTAAAATGGATCGTATTGCAGAAAGAGGATAGAAAAAACTATCTGCAATATATAAAAGATAGGCTCAGTGAGCCAAAAGAAGGGAAAATGCTTTATATACTCGATGGATGCCAGACAGATGGAATTTTAAAACAGAGATGGAAATATGAACTTTCTTATGAAACATGGAACAAAGATATGCATTTCATCTGTATTATGAATAAAGATATTCCAATGAATGGCATTCATTTAAATCATACGATTCATAGTATTACAAAAGAAGATTTAGAGTTAAAAGAAAAAGATATCTTAAAATTATATCAATTAAATGGAATTAAAATTACTTATCAAACAGCAAGGATTTTATATGAGTATTCCAGTGGTTGGGCGGGAGCCATTATGCTTGGAATTCGAGAATATCACTATAATCGTAAGATTATGCCAGGAATTGGTGTTGGTGAGCTGTTAGAAAGAGATTTTATTAATCATTTGACTATGGAAGAGAAAGAAGTTTTATTTTCTCTATATCAGTTGAAAGAGGTAACACTTGATCAGATTGGTATGTTGATTGGTGATAAAAACGATGATACTTGCCAATACATCTCTACAGTCATTGATAAAAATCCATTTATTGAATATGATATGATTCACGATACGTATCAAATTCAAATGGTATTATACCATTATTTGAAACAAGGCGTGAAAAAGTTGCCACGGGCAATACAAAAAAGAATTTATACAAGGCGTGCGAAATGGTTCGAGTCTCAAAAGGATTATAAATCCAGTATTGATATTTATAGCCGATTAGAAGAATATGAGTTAATTTTCTCTTATCCTTATCAGTTATCCGAGTTGAATCAATGTCTAGATCACAGATTTCTTGAGAAACTATGGGAGATTATGGAGCATAGCCCTTATTATTTAAAATGTAAATATCCAAGGTTTCCTCTTTTAGTTGCAGGTATTTTTCTATTATGGGGACAAGAACGACGAGGAAATCACATTTTAGATGAGATAGAGGAAAATCTTAATGAGGTGTTACAACTTCCAAAACGTATGGAGGAACAATTAAGAGGTGAAATCTATTTTCTTCGTTCCTTATCGTTTGGATATCATTTAAATCAAGTGGAACAATATTATAAAAAATCATATGAACTTCTAAAAGGTAATTCTACTATTTATGACAATGGAATTGTATTCACCCATGGAATCCCATCTATCTGTCATCTCTATTATTCTATCCCTGGACAATTAAATAAGACGATTCAGAAGTTAAAAAGTTGTATGACCAATTATTATCGTTTGACAAATGGAAACGGTATGGGAAATTGGGTTGCGATGCAAGCGGAAGTAAAATTGTTAAAGTGCCAATTAGAAGAGGCAGAATCTCTTGTATATGAAGCAATCAAAATTTCAGAAAAAGGTGGACAGCTTAGCGTTAAAATAACAGGCCAATTTCTTATGATGCGAATTTGCCTTTATTTAGAACAGTATACAAAAGCGGAAAAATATTTAGAAGACATCAGACAAGAAGCAAAAGAGAGCAAAAATCGAGAACTTTTATTGGAAGCAGAATTATGCACAGCATATTTTTATCTATTTCTAGGAGAATTGGACAAAATTCCTGAATGGTTAAAAGAAGATCATTCTGCCGATAAACAATATTCAGAGGCTTTTATTAACTATATTCATGTCTATTATTTAAAATTTCTATTAGCAAAAGGGCAAGAACAAGAGTTGATTTCTATTGGAAACTATATTCACAATCAAGTGAGACGAGGTGGATTTTTGTATGCTGAGATAGAAATTGAGATCATACGCTCAGTTGCTTATCATAGACTTGGCAATAGGAAAAAATCCATTGAATATATGAAAAAGGTATTAGATCTTGCGCAACCAGATGGATTATATTATCCAATTATTTTATATTATGCCGAATTGGTACATGTATTTGAAGTTCTTCTTCATGAAGAAAAGTATCATGAAAGTGTAAAACAGATTTTGGAGTTGTACAAAAATGTTCGTTCTTTACGGAGATACAACCAACAAAAGGAAAAGAAGGAAAGAAATCCTTTCGGGCTTACGGATAGAGAACTTGAGATAGCCATATTAGGAGCTAAGAGATTCCGAAATAGTGAAATTGCAAAAAGGCTTTATATCTCAGAAAATACAGTAAAATATAATATGAAACATATCTTTCAAAAACTTTCTATTAAATCTCGATTAGAACTTCGAGAGTATTTCAAGGATAGTTAAGGAAAACCACCCCAAAAGGGGGATGTAGAAGATGATGATGTGTCATAAAATGATTATGTGGGGTAGTAACCTGAAGGGAGTATTTCCTATATTGAGTTCATAATTTTTGAAACTATAGAAACAATAGAAACTATAGTTTCTTAGAGCATGAACTTAACTGGATAAGAAAATAGGGAAATCATCTTATCCACACAAAGCAGTTATGTAATAAGTGACTACTTGAGGACAGTATTTGAAAACTGAATAATGAGTGGACTTGTACAGAGTGCTAAAAAAGGCTAGAAGAAAGGAAGCGTTTCTTCTAGTCTTTTTTATTTTATTGTAAGTTTGTTATAAAATTATCAAATTCTTCCGTTCTCTTTGTTCCTGTTGTACATAGTAAGATTCCATAAAATGTGATATAATAAATATAAAAACGTATTAGAGTTTTGAAAAGGAAGATGATAATAGAATGAGAAGAACAAGAAGGCTAAGAACAAGTGAAAATATGCGTGCGCTTGTAAGAGAAACAAGTGTACAAGTATCGGATCTTGTATATCCAATTTTTATTGTAGAAGGAGAGAATTTAAAGACACCAATTCCCTCTATGCCAGGTATTTATCAATGGTCTTTGGATCGATTAGAAGAAGAATTAGTTCGTGTGAGAGAAAGCGGAGTAAAAGCAGTGCTTTTATTTGGGATTCCAGCTCATAAAGATGAAAAGGGAAGCGAAGCTTATAATCCAGATGGAATTGTGCAAAGAGCTATTCGTCAAATTAAGAAGTTTGACAAAGAGATGATTGTAATTGCGGATGTTTGTCTTTGCGAATATACTTCTCATGGACATTGTGGATTAGTGCATGAAGGGGAAATTTTAAATGATGAAACACTTCCACTGTTAACAAAAATGGCAGTGACTTGTGCTAAGGCAGGCGCTGACATTATTGCGCCATCGGATATGATGGATGGAGATGTGGAAGCTATTCGAAAAGGATTAGATGACAACGGCTTTATTCATACGGTTATTATGGCATACAGTGCAAAATATGCTTCTGGGTACTATTCTCCATTTCGTGATGCAGCGGATTCCGCTCCTTGTTTTGGAGATAGAAAGACATACCAAATGGATGTATGTAATGGAAGAGAAGGTTTGTTAGAAGTACAGAAGGATTTAGAAGAAGGGGCTGATATTGTGATGGTAAAACCAGCACTGGCTTATTTAGATGTCCTTTCTGCAGTTTCTAAAATGACAGATTATCCACTTGCCGCTTATAACGTAAGTGGGGAATATTCTATGGTAAAAGCAGCAGCTATGAATGGTTGGATTGATGAGAAAAGAATTGTAATGGAAAATATGATCGCCATGAAGAGAGCAGGTGCTAAAATTTTAATTACTTATCATGCACTTGATGTTGCGGAGTGGTTGAAAGAAA
>DVIZ01000088.1 GCA_018710905.1 Candidatus Scybalomonas excrementigallinarum
TCTACTGTTTCTGCAAGGTCAATCCCAATATATACTTCTTTGCCTTCCCATTCAAAACTATCTTTGTCTATCTTGCCAACACGTAAATCATCTATGTTAACATAAGATTCTTCTATGTCTCCATCTATAAAAATATTAAGATGTTTTGTTAAAAAGTTAGATTTAGCACTTGACATTTCTATGGCTTGGTTTCTTTTCTTAACCAAAAACTCATAGTTTGCTGGAACATCATAACATAAAGGATTTGCTTCATATAATGTTTTATCTGACATCCAGTCTTTAGGGTCATCTGGTTTGTATAACAAAGCAAATAATGTATCATCTTTGATTAATCCATCTAATACTTTCTCAGCATAATCGACTTCTTGTGTCATTGGATTATCTGTTGTTTGATAAGCTGTAGATATTAAAATACCAGTTCTATTCATCATAGAAAGCTGAGATGACTCCATGCTATCTATAGCTCCTCTGTCTGGTAGAGCACCTACTTCATCCGCAACGAATACATTGGCTTTTCTGCCATCCATACGATTTTGACTTCGGGCTAAAGCTGTCATTTTACTACTATTTATTAAGCAAGTCACTTCTGATTTTATTACTTTGAATTTATCAGCTATTACTGGACTAGCTTCTATCATTTTTCCTATCTCTTTCTTTACAATTGAAGATAATTCTCTATCTGGTGCTACTGAATAGAACTCTGAATTTTTTGGTTCCAATAAAAGAAGCAACACGAAAATTAATGCTACTAGGAAAGATTTCAAATTGTTATCGTTAAGTTTTTTATCTTAACTTCTTGCTATCACTAACAAGTTCGGCGTACATTTCTATCCATCTCTGGATAACAGGGTCTCTTGGGAACATTATATTCTATCTTATCAAAAAATAGTTTCAGTTCCTACGCTCTACAATACTTATATGTATTACCACATAAGTTATCTCGGTGTTATCTTTGTATATAGGAAAATTCATAATCTTTAAATTTCTTTAATTTATTAAATTCTTGTTCACTTAATCCGACTCTTTTACCACTGAACAAAGGTTTGTTTTTAACCAAATTTCTTTCTATTGATTTTTTACCTAACCCAAGTTCTTTGAAATATTCTACACACTCTTTTTTATTTACGAACGTTTTAAATAATTCATCATTTTTATAAACATAGACTTTTTTATTCTGAGGTCTTGGATTATTTTCGTACCATTCTTTAAGGTGTTTTGTTGATTCATTCTTTTCTTCTTGTGTTTTATTTTTCCATCTATCTTGTTGCGATTTTTTTATTTTCTCTTTAGTTTTATCAGAATGTATAACACCTGTTGCTTGTTTTCTTAGTTGCTCAATTCTATAAGCTGGAAGTTTTTTGTTTTTCATTGGACTTTCCACACCATACATCGGATTACCTTTACCAGAAAACATTTTTGATTGCTTTATTCTACGCTCTTCTGTCCATTCTGGCAATATATTGTTATCTCTGTGTGTTTGTACTCTTCTTTCTCTCTCTTCTGGTGTTAGATGGGTAAAAGTATCGCCAAATTCTCCTCCATCAGTTATGTTGTAACCATTACCAAAAGCCCACTGAGATTTTAGTTTTTTAATCCAATATTTTTCTTTTAAATCCAAATCTTCTTTTGTTTCACACCATTGAATTATTTCGACATGAAAATTATCAATACCATATTTTTTAATAGCACGTTTAATATTAACGCCACTACCTTTATAACTTTTAATAAATTTTTTAGATTTCTTTTGTCCTACATAAATTTTACTATTAATTAAATTAGTTGTTTTGTATATATATCCATACATTGTCATTCACTCCTTTGTTATAGAATAACATACAGATATATAATTGTCAAGACTTTCACCGATTTACCCCATTTACAGGTATATATTACTACATACCTAGGCAAATTTATTTACCACTTTTCCTAGCGATTAATAATGTCGATTTCTCAAATCTTCTTTTCTCTGGATTGTCTTTATATTTCCAACATAAAGCGTTGATTAAGAAATACCACTGAAAAGGAGCTAAAGATTCTTTAACATTCATCCCTGCTTTATAACCATCAGCCATGTTAATTAAATCAGTTAACCTGTCAATCATTTCCATTGTTTCAACATCTAAGAAAAATTTACTGTCTTCCTTTTCTAGTTCATCTAAAAAACGCTGACATTCTTTCTTGATGTATCTCCCTGTTATCACTTCTTCATTCACAACTGATAAAGCATATTGATAAGATGGATGTTCGATTATATAATTGTCAATCATTAATCTACCACCTTTCTATTATGTAAGTCTTATCTTTAACCTAACTCGATAAGATAAGTCGCTTGGTAGATACATTTACAAGCAACAAGTTTTGTGTATCTTAGGTACCTATAACTTCTTTATTCTCGCGCATAGTCTACGAGCCATATGTAAGCTCCCACCCTTATTTATACTCGTGCGGGGAAATCGAGTCAGACACAATTAGCGTTTTTAAGCCTATTCGATGTCCAATTTTACTCCCTTTAACCTGTAACTTAGGAGCTTGGCAATTTGCCGTACGTGCAATTACTAGTTTTTTGTATACTCAGGTACTATAATCGAAAACTTATCCTAAACGAATAAGCATCTAACATTATGTAATTGCACAAGACTAACCCACCTACTGTTTGTGCATCAGGCTCGTCAGCCCTAAGTTTTCATA
>DVIZ01000089.1 GCA_018710905.1 Candidatus Scybalomonas excrementigallinarum
AATTATTTTCCATACTATAAGTATAGCATATAATATGTACAAAATAAAGACAAACATACACAAAAAAATTAAAATAAATAGTGCTTTCATCCCACCCCTAAAGGAATGGGCTTTTCGCACTTAAATTGTAAGTTCTGGCATCTGTGAAATCGGAATCCTGCCATATCCTATCCACTTAGAGCAAGTTGATAGTATTCCCATTATCCAAGAAAATTTGTCCGTCTGTATTCCTAAAGACCATGATATGGCAAAACATCAAAGTCTAACCTTTGAAATGATCAATGGTTTTAATTGCCTTTTGAAATCACAGATTGGATTTTGGAATGAAATGTGTCATGAGAAAATGCCTAGTTCTAGGTTTCTTGTGCAGACGGATGAATTTGAGTTCGACGAGTTAGTAAAGGAATCGGCTTTGCCATGCTTTACAACTAATCTTGTAAACGATATGGATGTTATTTTTCAGAAGAGAGCGGTCATTCCAATTACCGATCCAGAAGCAAATGTTACCTATCATTTAATTTATTCCTCAAAAAATCAGAAATATCGTAAAGTGGCTGAAAAATTCCATATAAAAAAATAGCCATATAGTAAAATACGCACTCTTGTACAGGTGCGTATTTTACTATATGACATTATTTCATTATGTTCCTCTAATTCTTTTACTTCTTCTATAGTTATTTTATCCATATATTTATCATACCATATATACACGACAAACCAACCAAATATTTCCAATTTTTATACTATCATTAGAATTTATTATTGCTGTAATTCACTTTCAGGAATTTCTTCTACAAGAATATAGCTCACATCTACATTATGGTTTTTAAGCTCTTCACCCTTCACAGCTCCTAATGTCAAACTTGCGATGACATCGATATCTGTATCATGTTCCATTTTAAATTTCTTTGTAAATGTATCAAATTCTTCTGTTAATTTCCAGAATAACGTATTAGAATATGGAATCCAATTATCATCACTTTGTCCATTTCGTTGCAATGCAAATTGTATCGTACGAGGAACATCGGATTTCGCTCTTACCGATATTTTATAGCATTTTCCTTGTTCTAATTTCAAATTGCCTTGTTTTAACTGAATATGCCAATCCGCATTTCCTGTATGATCAATTGCTATTCTTGCTATACTTCCTTCTTTCTCATCTTCTAAAACTTCAAAATTTGATGAAGTTGAATCATATTTATATAATTCCCATCCTGCTGTTCCAAGATTGAAATTACCATTAATAATATTACTCACTTCTTTTAACATAACATTATCGATATAAGTAACGCCATTATTTCCTAATAATAACCGCAATACTTTGTCATTCTCTTCTAATGAAGCTCCCGTTTTAAATTCATATTTAAATTCCTTTTTTTCTCCTGTCAATGTAGCATCAAATGTCTTTCCACCTATAGTAGTTTTTATATTTTTTGCTTCATCTGCATACGCCTCAAATGTCAATACATATTTTGTATTTGTTGATAACGCTTGTGCCTTTTGTTGCACGATAATATCTTCCACTTTTTCTACATTGTCTGCTTCTATTTTTAATTCACGCTTTTTATAATCCTTATTTGTAACAACTGCATTCATTGTCACACCTTGATTACTTGTAATTTCCCAATAGCCGAGACGATTTTCTCCAACATCAAACGTTCCATTATGGATAAAATTTCCATTTTTAAGAACTGGAACTGTGTTATTAACTTCGACTTCTCCAACTTGTTTTAATCGAACGTTGCGAATTTCCACGCCTGCGATAGAACCTTGGTTTCCTAGATTATATTCCAGCCTAGCATTTGCATCATCGTTTTCTTCCATCGTGAATTTAAAAGTATATGTCTTATTTTCTGTTGTCAATTCTTGTTTTGTATCTTGCATATATCGAACATAAGAATTATCTGGTCCAGTAACTCCGACGATAATACTTCTATCCTCATCTGCTTTCGCATCAAATGATACTTCATAAACTCCACCTTGTTTTAAAGGTAATTTGTCTTGTACAAGCTGTACAGAATAATCCAATTCACCAGCATCTGTTGTCTCAATACGCATTGTATTGTCTTTAATTTGTGCTGTTGCAGCTCCTTTACCTGCTAATAAGAACTGCCAATCTTGTTGATCGTTTACTTCTTCTGCTACGCTAAAGTCACCGTTGATCATATAGTTTCCAGCGCTGTCTGGCTCTCTAAACTCGACTGGCGCTTTTTCTGGTTTTGTCACATTTTCGTCATAAGAATCTTTTTGATAGACTCTTACATAATCAACCATCAATTTTGCATTGTCAAAGTCTGTGGTTTCATCTGGGTTTCCTGGCCAATTTCCACCAATTGCTAAGTTGAATTGTAAGAAGAATGTCTGATCAAACGGAGCTGGAAATGTCAGTTCATCTTCCCCTTCAATGCTCGTATACCAGTCATCTACTTCATGATATAACTTATTATCGATGTAGAATTTCATTTTACCTGGTTCCCATTCTACAGAATATAAATGATAGTCATCGGAAAATTTTGAATCTTCTAATACATAAGTTCCCTGACTTTCTTTATGTGGCTCACCATAATGGATCGTACCATAGGCCTTATTGGTTTCATGCCCTAATACTTCCATAATATCGATTTCACCACATTTTGGCCATTCTCCATAAAAGTCTTGTTCTGTTGGCATCATCCAAAATGCCGGCCATAACCCTTGTCCTTCCGGAACTTTTATGCTCGCTTCAATTCTTCCATATTTGAAATCTTGCTTATTTTGTGTTGTTACTTTTCCTGATGTATAAGTCGTCGTTTCCCCATCTTCGTTTTTCAACGCTTGAATGACTAATTTCCCATCTTCAACATATACATTGTCGGTTGACTCTGTATATTCTTGTAACTCGTTATTTACCCATCCTGGCTCATGTGGTTCATATTGCCAATCATTAAAATTCAAACTCTCTCCAGCAAATTCATCGTTCCACACTAATTGATAACCATTGTATTGTGGAATTGTTGTTCCTGGCACTTCTGGTTTACCCTCCTGTTCTTGTTTTTTTACTTTTACTTTACAAGTAGCTTTTACTCCATTTCCATCTAAAGCACTGATTGTTATCGTCGCTTTTCCAGCTTTTTTCGCTTGAATCACTCCTTCTTTTGTCACAGTCGCAACTTTTTTATTGCTAGATTTATATGCTACCTTTTTATATGTCGCACCCCTTGGGGAAATTGTTGTTTCTAATTCATAGGTATCTCCTTTTTGAATTGTGACATTTTTTGTTGTTCTAATTTTTGTTATGGGATTTCCTACATATACTACAATTTTATCACTTTTTTTGCTTCCATCTTTTGCAATAACTTTGATAGTCGCTTTTCCTTTCTTTAACGCTTTTATCTTTCCCTTTTGATTCACTGACACAATCTTTTTATTACTGGATAAATATGTCACATTTTTATTTATTGCATTTGATGGTGCAATTTTTACACGTAATGAAGAAGTTGAGCCCTTTTTTAATACAAAGACATCCGTTGTTGGCTTTACAATCGATACACTTTTTACTTTTCTAACTTCTGACTTTGCATTTACACTGACTATATTCATCGGAATGCTTGTTATTCCAAATGCCACTGTCATTGTAATAACCATACATTTTTGCAACACTTTTTTTGTTTTGTTATTTGCATGTTTTTTCATATTACCCTTGATACCTTCCTTTCTTACAAACTACTTTGTAACAATAATATTTGTGATTTCGTCTCCCTTCTCATGCTTTATACTTATGTATCATATTTTAATGATTTGCACTAAAATATATATCAATTTTTTATAAAAAATATCAATTTAAAGCACAAAAAATGAGAAAAACAGCTATTTATTTTCTGTTTTTCTCATTTTTTATCATCATTTTGCCAACTCTATTACTTTCTATTTTTTTAACTTATTAACCATTTCAATAATTCTTCCTGCACATTCTCGAATTTCTTCTTCTGATAATTTTCCAGTCTTATACGCTTCACGAATGTCCGCATCATCCTCTCGATTTCCTGGCATAATAATATCATTGCCTGCTGCCACACATTTCCATGGAATACTTCCATCTTCTGGAACTGTCGTATTCCAATCGGACATAATAACACCATTGAATCCCCATTCTTCTCTCGCAATTACCGTACATAAATCTTTGCTATTGGCAGCATGAACACCATTAATTAAATTATAAGAAGACATAATTGCTACCGGATTACTTTTCTTTACAACCATTTCAAATCCTTTTAAATAAATTTCTCTAAGTGCTCTCTCAGAAATATGAACATCAACACCCATTCTATTATCCTCTTGATTATTGCAAGCAAAATGCTTAATTGTCACACCACAGCCTTTTTTACTCTGTACTCCTAATGTAACTGCTGAAGCTATACTTCCAGATAAAAATGGATCTTCTGAATAATATTCAAAATTACGTCCGCATAATGGATTTCTTTGAATATTCATTCCCGGTGCTAACCAAAGGCTTACTTGAAACTCTTCCATTTCTTCTGCAATTGCCTTACCAAATTCTTCCACCAACTCCATATTCCAAGTCTGGGCTAATGCCGTTCCAACTGGAAATGCTGTACAGTATTGATAATAAACGTCTGCATCATCATGATATTCCATTGGTTCTAAAAAGCCATTTTCTAATGAAGCAAATACACCTACTCCATAAACCGTATCTGTTCTTCTATCTACTTCATAATTTTGACGCAACCTAAGTCCTGCTGGACCATCTGCCATAATCAAAGAAGAAATTCCATATTTTTCTTCTAATTCTTCTGTTGTTTCTCCTGCTGAACCTGGTACTCTTATTCCAGCAGAACCAAGAGTACTCGTTCCCTTTGTAATATTTCCATATAATAATGGAATCAATTCTTCTACTGTTTGCTCTATAGCATATTGTTTCTTATATTCGTTTTTTTCTTCTACTTGCGGTTCAAAAGAAACTTCTAATAAGTTTTCTTCTATTTTCTTTTCTCTTACTATACAATCACCAATTGATAGATCTCTAAAATCTACAGAGGATTCAAATGACACCTCTTTTGTTTGTTCTAATAAAACTAATTGTGATACAACTATATTTGCTACTTGTTTTAATGAAACAGAACTATTTCCAATACAGATACCATATTGTCCAGCTTCTATTAACCATGCGTGTTCTGCTTCCGAAAAACTAGCAAGTTGCTTTTGAGGCACTGTAATAATTAATTTTTGTTTTTCTTCTGGCTGTAAAAGATTTGTTTTTGCAAATCCAACTAATCTATGATATTCCTTTTCTATTCTACCTTTTGGTAATGTCGTATATACCTGTACTACTTCTTTTCCAGCATATAATTTTCCTTTATTTTTTACTTCAACTTCAATTTCTAACTCTGTTTCTTTCACTAATAAGCGAACAAACTGAATATCAAAGTCTGTATAAGATAACCCATATCCAAATGGAAACAATGGTTTTACTCCAAAACTATCAAAATATCGATATCCTACATAAATTCCTTCTTTATACTCTTCTATTTCTAAATTTCCATTTAAATGGCTATAATCTTCGGCATACGGATAATCTTTGTAATATTTTGCCCATGTAGCTGTTAATTTTCCACTTGGCACCACATCTCCAAATAAAACATCTGCTACTGCACCCCCGCCTTGTTGCCCTAATTGAGAAATCTGTAATACTGCTTGGATATTTTTTGCTGTATCCAATATATCTGTTAGTTCTATCGGACCCCCAGCATTTAGAATCAATATAATAGGAATATTTTGTTTTTCTAAATATAAAATATCCTTTCGTTCTTTTTGACTTAAATAATAATCTCCCTCGGTTCTATGACGATCTTTTCCCTCTCCAGAAATACGACTAATTACATAAATAGCAGCCTCTGCCCCCTTTATATCACTTTCTGTAATCGTTCTTCCTTCTGGCATTACAAATGGATTTTCGGCATAAGCATCAAATGGATTATCCACTGTTTTTGCTACATTTAAGACGAACTCTTTCCATTCATCTCTTGCTTGATTATAATAATCTGAATAATCTTTTAACCATACTTCACTGGTAATAGTAGCTCCGCTTTCTTTTAGCCCTCTATAAATTGAAACATTTTCTCTATTATTAACATCACCAGAGCCAATACCACCTTTTACTGTCTTTTCTGCACCAGTTCCAAAAAGTGCAATTGATGCAGATTTTTTTAAAGGAAGTACTCCTTTATTTACTAAGAGAACAATTCCTTCTGCTGCTGCTTTTCGTGCCAATTGACTATGTAAAATTTCCCTCTCTGAAACCTCTCCCTTTAACGTTCCACTATGAATCCATTTTCTCCGTGTCATATGTATTTCCTTTCTAACCTCTTTTATAATATTTCTTTTATAAATTTAGAAAACCTCCTCAGCAATTCTTTCTAAAATAAAAGATATTCTTTGGAGGTTTTATGTAATGCAATCTATGATTACTATCATTATTAATTACTCTTTGACACCACCAAGTGTAATACCAGCTATAATATACTTGGAAAGAATTAAATACGCGATAATAATTGGTACAATTGCTACCATAATCATCATATAAATTTTTCCCATATCAAAGCTCATATAATCTGCTCCTCTAAGAGTTGCAACTAAAATAGGTACTGTCATTTTATCTTTTGATTGAATAATTAATGCTGGTACAAAGTAATTATTCCAAGAACCAACAAATGTGAAAATTGCCTGCACTGCAATTGCTGGCTTCATAATCGGAATAACAATTTGATTAAACGTCCTAAATTCTCCTGAACCATCAATTCGTGCTGCTTCTATTAAAGCTAATGGAAGCGAAGATTGTAAATAACTATACATAAAATAAAAAACGGCTGGCGATGCAATAGATGGAATAATCAGAGGAAGTAAGGAATCATACATCCCCATATTTGTTACTAATCTTAAAAATCCCATTGCTGTTACTTGTGTTGGCATTACGAGAATTGCCATAATAAAAGTAAAAGCTGCCTTTTTTAATTTAAAATCATAGGCATATAACCCATAGGCTGTTAATGATGAAAAATAAGTACAGATTGCTGCAGAACAAGTAGAAACAATCAAACTGTTTAAAATTCCTTTAAACATCGGGAAACTTCCATCATTTGCAACACTCTTTAGATTTTCCAAAAAGTAATTTCCTGGTAACGCTGAAAAACCTTTCTGTAAATCTGCATGCGATCTCGTTGCATTGACAATCAATATATAAAAGAAAAATAAACACAAAAATGATAAAAGAATGAGTACAATATGTGCGAAAATACTTCTCACACGATTTACTGATTTTGAGTTCATATTATTATTACCCCTTTCTTTTTTCTGCTTTTGCTTTTTTCCTAGCAGCACGTTTTGAACCATCCGGATCATTATCATTTGTCATTTTATATACAATAAAACATAAAATACCACTAACAATGAATAAGTAAACAGATAAGGCTCCCGCCATACCATAGTTTTTACTCTTTAAGTGGCTATTCAAAAACATAATTAATGTCATAGAGGTACGATCTGGGTTTCCTTGTCCATTTGTCAAAATCTGTGGAACATCAAACATTTGGAGTCCACCAATGATAGATGTAATTAAAGTATAAGCAAGAATTGGTCTTATCAATGGTAAAATAATATAGAAAAATCTCTTTATGCTATTACAACCATCAATTTCAGAAGCCTCAAAAATATCATTACTAATTGCCATAATGGCTGCCATTAACATAATCGTTGTATTACCAAACCACATTAAAAAGTTCATTAGCCCAACAAGACTCCTCGTTCCTAATACAGAACCAAGGAAATCAATTGGTTCTTTAATAAAACCAATTGATTCTAAAATAGAGTTAATTGGTCCATTGGTAGAAAATAATGCAAAAAATAACATTGCAAAAGCAGATGCCATAATTAAGTTTGGTAAATAAATTACAACTTTAAAAAACTGTTTTCCATGAATTTTTAAACGTAAATCAGAAAACCAACAAGCTAATACTAACGCTACTACAACCTGTGGTATAAACCCAATTATCCATAAAATAAGAGTGTTTCCAGCATACTTGAGCATATCAGATTCTAGTAAACTTTTATAATTTTCCACCCCAATAAAATTAGGTCCAATTTCTTTAATCCCTGAACGATAATATTCAAAAAAGCTATATCGAATTGTATCTAATAGCGGAATGAATGAAAAGATAAAAAAACATAAGAAAAATGGAAGAATAAATAAATATCCCCATTTTCCGTAGCTGATACTTTTACGCTTTTTATTCATAAAAATATGGCTCCTTTCTTTTCTGACTGTATTTGTGGGGTAGTAACTCCCCCACAAATACAGCCTATTGCTCTAATCTACTCTGCCCATTGAACTTCTGTAATGTCTGGATAACGTTCTTTGATTGCAGTTTCAAAGTTTGATTTTGCTTTGTCAAAGTCAATTTTATCTTGTAAATAATCTCCAAATGAATTCTGAATTAATTCAACACAACCTTGATCGTATGCAGAAAGAGGTGCGATTTTAATATTTTCTGCAACTGGTGCAAAATATTTATATGCGTTTTGTCCCCCAAGGAAATCAGAAGCAAAGTTTGCATCGTCAGTAGCTGCTTCTCGCATACCACTTTGTGTATTTGTAAAATCTGAATACTCTTTAGAAATTTTAAGTAAATTATCTTTATTTGCTGTCAAAGCTAAAATAATATCTTTTACATGTTCTGGATTATCTGTTCCCGTAGCCGCATGAATGTAAGATCCTCCCCAGTTATATTCTTGTGGTGGATTTGTAACTGCCCATGCTCCATCTTCTCCATCCCAGTTAGGATTCAATGTGAAGTCAATTCCCCATGCCGGAAGTAAAAATGCGAATACTTTAGAAGAAGAGCTCATGGCTTTATTCCAATCATCATTCCATTGGCCTTTTACTGTTTTATCAAAATATCCTGCATCTAACCATTCTTTTGAATCATTTATCCAATCCATAATTTTTTGATCTACTTTAACAACGCTTTCTCCTGTTGTTACCCAAGGTTGTTCAATGCTATTACCATAGAGGCGGAATGTATCTGCATAGGAAGAAAATGTATAATATCCTTTGGCTTTTAATTCTTCAGCAGTTCCTTTTAATGTATCCCAATCTTTTACTTTTTCTCCAATCACCTCTGGATCATCTGTTCCAAATACATCTTTGGCAATATCACGACGATATACAAGAAGCCCCGGACAACATTGCCATGTAGAACCTCTTTGTACTCCATTTTGATCCGATGCTGTTGTTTTTGTAAATTCATATTGATCTGTTAAATCTTTGCTTGGATCGATTCCAAGTTCTTCTAAAGGCATTGCAACCCCTGCATCTGCATCTGAATATTTATATACATAGTCTGTTTCTGACAAGAAAATATCAACCTTATCGTCTGGTGCCGCATCTGCTTGTTTTAAAAGAGCTTCATCAAGTTTTTGTTGATATACTCCATCTTGATTTGGATTAATAATCCAGTGAATTTCTGTTCCATCTTTTAATGTTGTCACTGTTCCATCCGTAGATGTCTTTTCTACTTCTGGATAGATGGCTTCTACACGTGTACGAAATTCATCATTCCATGAATAAATATTAATAACTTTCCCTTCCTCTACTGTCGCAGAATCTGAACCTGAATCTGAACTTGGTGAACTTCCACATCCTGATAACAGTCCAGTTACAGTTACTGCTGCTAATAATACAGCCATTACTTGTTTTCTCATAAAAAATCCTCCTTACATTTATTTTTCATATTTTGTTTTGGCAAGCGCCTGATAGTAATCAAATTATAACAAACTTGTTCTTTTGGATATATTATAATTTGTCAAAAAATATCAGAATTATGACACGTTTTTTTATGTCATAATTCTGATATTTTTTGTTGTTTTTTATTTTACCAAAAAAATAATCTTCTGTATAATTTGCCACATAAATAAAAATAATTATGAAAGGAGAATTCGTTTTGAAACCTTTACGCTTTATTGATCAAAATGGTACTTTTACCATTAATAATCCTGAAAATACAAGTTATCTCTATTTTCCTTTAGCTTCAGAAAAGGGATTAAAAAGCTCTATTACCCCAAATGGTGGTGGAGATATTAAATTAGATCAAAGTACTTTCTTATTAGAACCAGTGAGTTCAGAAAATCTTCATAATAATCGTTCATCAAGAAATTTCTGGATTACAGAAGATCACAAATCCGCTTATTCTATTTTTGGCACTTCTGCTGAACAAGAATCTACAAAATTTTCTTCTCAACAAGATAGTTCAGAATTAACGGCTGGCTTTATGTGGCAAACATTACGACGTATATCCAAACAACTTTCCCTCTCTTCAGAGGTCACTTCTTTTATTCCAAAAGATGCGAATGTAGAAATTTTATATATAAAAATCTCTAATGATTCTAATGCTACTCGTACATTCTCTTCTTATACAGCAATTCCTATTTATGGAAGAGGGGCTGATAACATACGTGATCATCGTAATGTAACTTCTATGTTGCATCGTATTAAAACAACAGAATGCGGTGTTTTTGTTTGTCCTACTATGACTTTTGATGAACGCGGACACCTACCAAATCATAAAATCTACTATGTAGCTGGTTTTACTGGTGAAGGAGATACTCCTAAAACTTTTTATCCTACTGTTGAATCTTTTATTGGAGAAGGTGGCACTTATACTCATCCTCGTGCTGTCTATGAAAATGTACGAGGTGTATCATCAAACAAACAATATGCTGGTACAGAAGCGATGGGAGCTTTTTGTTTTGAAGAATTTACTCTTGCTCCTAATGAAAAAAAAGATTTTATTGTTCTTCTTGGCATCGAGGAAAGAGAAGAAACAATTACTTCTCTCTTAGAAAAATATAATCATAGAGATAAAATCAAGGTGGCATTATCTGAAACTCAACAATATTGGAATAAAAAAGTAAATGTATCTTTCTATACAAAAGATCAAAATTTTAATTCTTTTATGAAATGGGTAAGTTTCCAACCTTTTTTGCGCCGTTTATTTGGCTGTTCTTTCCTTCCTCATCATGATTATGGAAGAGGGGGACGTGGTTGGCGTGACCTTTGGCAGGATTGTCTTTCTCTTTTACTAATGTCACCACAAGATGTTGGAACAATGATTGTTAAAAATTATAGTGGTGTACGCATTGATGGTACAAATGCCACAATTATTGGCGACGGTGATGGTAATTTTTTATCAGATCGAAATGGTATTTCTAGAGTATGGATGGATCATGCTCTTTGGCCACTAATGACAACAAAACTCTATATCGATCAAACAGGAGATATTGAAATTTTACTAAAACAAGCTCCCTATTTTAAAGACGCTCAAATACAACGGGGAACAGAAATTGATTCCTTATGGGACTATCATTTAGAAAACTTACAACGTACCGATAATGGCGAAATTTATACGGGAACAATTTTAGAACATCTATTAATTCAACAATTAAGCGCGTTTTATGATGTTGGTCTCCATAATATCTACCGTTTGCGAAATGCTGATTGGAATGATGCACTGGATATGGCCTCTGAACACGGAGAAAGTGTAGCATTTACTTATGCCTATGCTGGAAATTTATTAGAACTTGCCACTATGCTTCGACTTTTAGATAGCAAATATCCAAATCAAACAGTTGAACTTTTAGAAGAAATTGAACCTTTGCTCAATAATAATCTTGCTCTCTATAACGATATCGATAAAAAACATAAAATTTTATTTGATTATACTTATTCTTGCAAACATAACATTAGCGGAAAACGAATACGTTTTTCACTTCAAACACTCGCTTGTAATCTTGTAGAAAAAGCAAAATGGTTAAAGGAATTCTTACGAAAAAATGAATGGCTTAATATTTCAGAAGAAGAAGGCTGGTTTAACAGCTACTATGATAATCATAGTCATCGCGTCGAAGGAATACAAAATAACCACGTGCGTATGATGTTAACTGGTCAAGTATTTGCCATTATGAGTGGTACTGCGACAGAGGAACAAATTGAAAAAATCATAACAAGCGTTGATCACTATCTCTATACAAAAGAATGTGGTGGCTATCGCCTAAATACTGATTTTAACGAATTAAAATTTGATATGGGACGCATGTTTGGATTTGCCTATGGTGAAAAAGAAAATGGTGCTGTTTTCTCCCATATGGCTGTTATGTATGCCAATGCTCTCTACCGACGTGGTTTTGCTATAGAGGGTTGGAAAGTATTAAGTTCTTTAGCAAATACTGCTTTAGATTTTGATACAAGCCGTATCTATCCTGGAATCCCTGAATATTTTCGCCTTGACGGAAGAGGTATGTATCACTATTTAACTGGCGCTGCTAGTTGGTTTATGCTTACTATGATAACAGAAGTATTTGGAGTAAAAGGTTCTGCTGGTAATTTAATTTTATATCCTAAATTGCTATCTGAGCATTTTGATGAAACTAACACTGCTTCTATCTCCCTTACTTTTGCAGGAAAACAATTTAAAATTATTTATGAAAATATTCATAAAAAAGACTTTCCTATGTACACGATAGAATCTGCATCTTACGATACAAATACGATATCAACAATTGAGGATTCTTATGTAACACTCTCTCGTGAAACAATTAAAAATCTTTCTGATGAAGAACATATTATTACTGTAAAATTAATCTAATTGACAAAAGAAAGGACATACTACAATGAAATATGGATATTTTGATGACTTAAATCGAGAATATGTAATTACACAACCTAATACTCCTGCTCCATGGGTCAATTATCTAGGTTCTCCCGAATATGGTGCTATTATTTCTAACAATGCTGGTGGGTATAGCTTTGCAAAATCTGGTGCTAATGGCAGAATTCTTCGTTATGTTTTCAATAATTTTGATCAACCGGGACGTTATCTCTATTTACGTGACAATCAATCCGGAGACTATTGGTCTGCTTCTTGGCAACCTGTTGGTAAAGATTTAACAGATTATAAGAGTGAATGTCGTCACGGTATTGGATATACTAATATAAAAGCAACATATAGTGGCATTTCTTCTGAAGCTATTTATTACGTTCCCCTTGGAAAAACTTATGAAGTTTGGGGACTTTTTGTAACAAATAATTCTCAACTTCCAAGAGAACTTACACTCACTGGATATGCGGAGTTTACCAATCATTCTAATTATGAACAAGATCAAGTAAATCTCCAATATTCACTGTTTATTAGTAGAACTCTATTTGAAAACAATCGAATCACACAACAAATTCATGGCAATTTAGATGCAATTCCTAGCAATACACCTGTCGATGAAAAGAATGTTACAGAGCGATTCTTTGGTCTTGCTGGTGCTAATGTTTCTTCTTATTGTGGAGATAAAGAGCATTTTCTTGGAAAATATCACGGATATCATAATCCTATTGGAGTTTCTTCTGGCGATCTTGGAAATACTACAAGCTATAATGAAAATTCTTGTGGAGCACTTTCTTGTAAACTCTCTTTACAACCCGGTGAAACAAAGACTATTGTATTTTTATTAGGAATGAAACAATCAAAAGAAGCCGATTCTATCATTGCCTCTTATAACAATACAAAAGCTACCATTCAAAAAGAAATCAATGAATTAAAAGCTGACTGGTATCAAAAACTTGATAACTTGAAAGTGACAACTCCAAGTTCTGAATTTAATACTATGATTAACACATGGAATGCTTATAATTGCTTTATGACTTTTATTTGGTCACGTGCAGCCTCCTTCATCTATTGCGGTTTACGTAACGGTTACGGATATCGTGACACTGTCCAAGATATCCAAGGCATCATTCATCTTGCTCCTGAAATGGCAGTAGAAAAAATTCGTTTTATGCTTTCTGCTCAGGTAAATAATGGTGGCGGTTTACCACTTGTAAAATTCACTCATAATCCAGGACACGAGGATACTCCTGATGATGCTTCTTATGTGCAAGAAACTGGACACCCTGCATATCGGGCTGATGATGCCCTTTGGCTCTTCCCAACCGTTTATAAGTATATTGCAGAAACCGGAAATAAAGAATTTCTTGATGAAATCATCCCTTATGCCAATAAAGAGGAAGACAGTGTTTATAATCACTTAAAACGTGCAATCAACTTCTCTTTTGAACATTTAGGACCTCATGGTTTACCTGCTGGACTTTATGCCGATTGGAACGACTGTCTCCGTCTTGGTGCCAATGGAGAATCTTCTTTCGTTGCACTACAATTCTATTATGCGATGACAATACTAAAAACATTTGCAGAATATAAAAAAGATGACGATTATATTGCTTATTTAAATGAAAAACAAGCAGAAATTGAAAAGAAAATTCAGGAACTTTGCTGGGATAATGATCGCTTTATTCGTGGTTATACTGAATCAGGAGAACGTATTGGAGCTGCAGCTGATCCAGAAGCTAATCTGTGGCTTAATCCTCAAAGCTGGGCTGTTATTAGTGGATTAGCAAAAAAAGAACAAGCTGATGCTGCACTTAATAACGTTTATAAACGCCTCAACACAGAATATGGTGCTATTTTAATGGATCCTCCATACCATGCTCACGCATTTGATGGTGCACTCGCCGTAATTTATAATCAAGGAACGAAAGAAAATGCTGGCATATTCTCTCAATCTCAAGGTTGGTTAATTCTTGCTGAAGCTTTGTGTGGTCACGGCGAACGCGCATTTACTTACTTTATAGAAAATGCTCCTGCTGCTCAAAATGATAAAGCCGAAATCAGACAATTAGAACCTTATTGCTATGGACAATTTACAGAAGGAAAAGCAAGTCAGCATTTTGGTCGTTCTCATGTACATTGGCTAACAGGAACTGCTTCTACTATCATGGTTGGATGCGTAGAAGGAATTCTTGGTCTTCGTCCAGACATGAATGGTATTGAATTATCTCCTTCCATTCCAAAAAATTGGGGGAAATTTGAAATTACTAAAAACTTCCGAAATAAAAAATTACATATTGTCATAGAAAATCCAGACCAAAAAGAATCAGGATTCCAAAGATTAATTCTTAATAATAAAGAACTTGAAACAAATTATATTGATTTTTCTCTTTTACAAGATGAAAACGAAATTTTATTAGTTTTGTAAACGAATTCTATACTTCCATAAAAAAAGGACAAGTCTCTCAATCATATGAGAGCTGTCCTCTTTTTTTATTTTTTATTTTTCAATGTCCCATTGTACTGTATAATTTTGATCTCGATATTTTTTTGGTGTCATTCCTACAACTTCACGAAATTGCTGTATAAAATGGCTCTGTGAAGAAAAAGATAATCGATTGGCAATATCAATCATAGAACAATCGCTAAACCTTAACAAATTCTTTGCCATATTAATTTTTTTCTCACGTATATACGCACTCACTGAAGTCCCTGTTTCTTTCTTAAAAAGTCTTGATAAATAATTAGCAGAAACTCCTAATTCATCCGCTAAATCTTCAATCATAATACGTTCTTTTATATGGGAGTAAATATACTCCTTGCATGCATTAATATGCTTGGAATTTGTATTATTTCGAAAATATTTTCTCATTTTTTCAGTATAATCCATTACCATTTCATCATGTAAATTATGAACTTCTTCTACCGTATGAATATTATCCAATTTTTGTATATAAAAATCACTTAATCGAAATGCCTGCTCCAATTCCATACCATTCTGTCTACAAAGTGTCTACAAAGGCGAGTGATCATTGCTGTGGTAATGACAAAATGATACTTGAGATTTGTCACAGGATTTTTTGATAATATTCCTACTCCTTCTGTTTTCACAAACATTCCTTGTTCACAATTTTTTCTCACAGCATCCACATCACCATGAGCCACCGCATGATAAAATCGAAACTCTTCTGTAGGTTCTCTATGTTCTATTTCATCAATTTCATCTTCTGCTTCTAAAATAAGCCATTCATTTTGGTATGTCATATTAAAGACCTCTTTTTTCATTCAATTGTATCATTTTACAAATTTTATCCATCTAAACTATATCATATTTTTATAAAATGTACAATATTTATCAAACCTACGACATCTCATTTTAAACAAATTATAAATCGTTTCTTTTTATGTACAATTTGATTTAATCTTCTAAAGCTCTATCGTTCCATTAATTCGCGACTTAATGCTCTAACCTGTCCAATTTGTTTTTCAAACATGATATCCCATATTTCTAAACATCTTTCAGCAATTAGTTTATCAGCTTTCTTTTCTGAATTAGCGCACTCGTCATATAGTCCCATGATAAGTTTTGAAATATTATCTTCAATTCCGTACTGTCTTGCAATCGTTTCAGAATTCATACCTAATACACTTTCACATAAAGCAAGTATAATTTCTGCGTAATCTCTAATTGAACATGCATTTTCTTCTAGAAAATATACAAAAGAATATACTATGCTTTTACTGACTTTTGATTTCATAATTTCTAACAAAAAGTCTGAATCTCGTTCTGCATCCACAAGCTTATCATAAAATATTCTTAATATAGAAAATTCAATATCACTTTCTGAATTTATACATTTAAGTATAATCTCTTTAGCCTTATCACGATCTTCTTCATATTGTAAATAAATGACTGCCATATGAAGTATAGCTTTTACTTGTTCTTCATTTAGCATCTCTACCACTGAAATAATTTCCTCAAATTCACTATATCTAATATAAAATTCACAAAGTGAATATCCTCCTATTTCAATAAGGTTTTTGTCTTGAGATTCAAAACTTTCCCTTATTATTGTAAGAACTCTTTCTCTATATTTCGGATATAATAAGAAGAACATATTTCTTGAATCTTGAAAACTAGCCAGTCGTATATCTGACTCATATAAGTGTAATATTCTTGTCTCTGCCCACTCTCTATCAATATTATAAGATGGCCATAACGCATAAAATGATGCCATATTAACTACCAGATTATCATCTAATGTAAGCTTATCAATCACATCTTTAAACTCTGCAAATAATTCCTTACTCTCCCATAACAAATTTCCTATTGCCCTAGCAGCTTCTCCTCTTACACAGTTCCATGCTTTATTAACCAATTTATTACAGTCCATTATAACTATTTCTTCTGAATCCCCTTTTCTAATATCCCCCTTAAAATTAATGGCTATATCTTTTAATTGCGATAAAACCTCTGTTGACCATGTATAGATTTTCGCTTTTTCAAGTATTGTACAGAAATATGATGCCCTATGACTTTCCATATCACATGGAAATACTCTAAACATTTCCTCCCATGTTTGTTGACTAATCTTCTCTATATGTTCTGAAAATGCTGCACCTGAATACATTGCGTCGATATAAATAGGAATAATATCATCTTTATTTTCTAAAACTAATTGAATCATTGATTCTGGTTCAGCTCCAACTGCTGAACTAAAGTCACTAGAATACATTTCAAGTGAACTTTCAATAAATCCCCCTTCCACTTCCTTCCACTTAGCATGTTTCCTATTTTTCAACTTCTTATTCGTTATTATCTGCAGCCATTGGCTTCTCCCAATTTTCTTTCCTGATACAGGAGATGCTATTGTTCCAGAATGCCCGCTTTTATTCATATAACGATAAGATTTCCCTTCAAATTTCCTTTCAAGTACTTTTAATAAATTTCTACTTTCACAAGAAAGTCTCTCATAAGGAATACTCCGCAAAAGTTGATACTGCATATCTCCCCAAAAACTCCAATAGACAGGTGCATATTCCTTATCTTTGTTGTATTCTATTCTATCTTTATACCATTCAACAGCGCTAGGTGATACGTATCTTTTAATTGCATTTTCAAATGTTCTCAAATATGTAATTTCACATAAAGCGGTATGAACTTTAAGTACCTCTATTGCCATCTCTAATTGTTCATCCGCACCACTTGTATAATCGAATATATTTTTATCTAAATCATTCGATAAATAAGAAATAACTCGATTACTATAAGAACTAGGTAAAAATTGCAATCCATGCAAGATAATCTCATTAAAAATTGTATAATTTTTACCCATATATGGTTCATAATATGACCAAAATAACTCTGGATTTTGGTTTATAACTGCCTTATTAGCTTTTTTTATTAATTCAACAGTAGCACGTTCAATACTATGCTTATATATATGTGTTCCTGACCAATCACTATATTGAAGTTCCCAAGAATTAGCTTTTGGTATATATTGTAATAATTCATCAAGAACATAACCTCCATTTTCTATTAAAAACAAATCACTTTCATAGATTAGTTCTTCTTCATAGTGATATATAGTTTTTCCCTTAGATTTAATCTTATTTTTTAACCAAAAGGAGATAAGTCGGATGGTTCTTACTTCACAATTCTTCATCATAGATTTCATATCGATATAAAGTTCTTGTGCAAGCTCTGGATATCTATAATAAAATAGCATTCTCAATTCAAACACTTCATCTTTTTCTTGTGTAATATCATGTGAAAAACAATTGACAAAATTTCTATCATCTTCTTCATTCTTAAAAGAATACTCTTTAATAAATGCTATATCTTCCTCATTTAAATCTTTGCCTATACTTCTTAATAAAACAAAAACATTATTTTTCCTCTTCTCATCCTCAAACCATTTTTGCAGAATTCCAAACTCCCTAAGAATAGTAACATATGTATGATTTCCATATATGACATTATTTAGCAAATAGTCTGAATACACATCATGTTTACAAGCCTCTCTAACGAACTCTTTTATATTTTCATCAGGCTGTGCTATCTGTCCTAATATTTCGTAAAAAACAAACTTAACATAATATCTTATATCATCCGATTCTAATATTTTTTCTCCTGCTTCCACAAACGTAGCACTATCATACTCTAAAAGATCTTGTAAAAACATTTGAACCTGATAACGTTTACTAGGTGTTTGTTTGTTTTTTTCTCCAATAATTTCTTCTATGCTTTTACCTTCCAAATACTGCTGCATCATTCTTATGGAAATAAAATAGTCTAAAATTGACTGATGTGTAAATCCAACTCTACTTCCATCAACCACAATCATATCTGCCCATATCAAATAATCAAGTCCTGTTTCCCCCACTTCTAAGATGCTTCTAGGTACATATAAGCGTCCCATTCTATCTAAAACATCCACAATATGCTCTTTTGTCTCTATAATAACTTTTTCTTCCACTCCCACACTTATACTTTTCTTGCATATTTGTTGATACCATTTTTCAATTAAATTACTTGTCGTAATACAATCATCATAACTTTCTTCTTTATCCAAATGCTGCCATATATAAAGATTGCTTGGTATTTGCAATAATTGTCTTGTTTTTGTAGTTAGTTTTTTGTACGCTTCTCCTACAATACGTTTTACAACATCTTCATCAAAATTTCCTACAACAACTTTTTGCCACTCATTTTTCTTTTGATTTATATTAGATTCCTCTTTAAATAACATCTTTATATTATTGTCATTATGTAGGTCATACGCTCTACAAACAAAGACTATTGCTATTTTATACTCTCTTTCATTATTAAGATAATTAACTTGCTGGATCAACTCCATACATACTGATAATGCCTCACTAGAATTTGCTTGTGTCCATCTTAAAGCATCTAATTGATCTAATATGATAACAGCTCTCTTGTTCTTCGAAATGGAATGTAGCGCATAAGAAATAGAACCTGAAAATCCTAACTCTTGTCCCCATATCTCACAATTTTTTTTCGGTATCTTTCTATCCAATTTGATTGCCATATATGGTATTCTTTCACTATCACAATAATTTAAAATTGCCTCCGTACAACCACTTTTTCCATATCCAGCATTTCCGGAAATAATAAGATTCTGTTCATTTTTTATTACATCAATACATTTTTGAAATTCATTTCTCTGAATTAAACCTTCTTTTAATGGTCTAAAGCTATCTCTATATTCTTTATTAATAAGATCTATTTGTGGAGCAACTCTTGTATCTCCTTCCATCAATCTCAACTTTATATTTTGTTTTTTAAGATAATCCCATAGTATTGTTGTCGTAATTTCTTTACTTAAAATATCTTCATCAATAACAAATCTCACTAATGCATTATAGACCATATTTTTATCTGAACAAAAGTGAAATTCAATTTTTTGATATATATATTCTCTTATTGCATATTCAGATATATTCTTAAAATTAATCCTTTTTAAGAAATCAATGCTTTTTAGAAGATCATTTTCGTTTGAGTAATCTAAATTCATTTCTTTACAAAAGTTATGATAGAAGTTACAAAACTCCTTACTACTATTTTTTATCTGTATATTATAAAAATCCCGTGGATTTCCATTCATATTTAGAGCTCTTTCATGTAAATCAACCATGAAACTACATCCTATTGGACTCACCAAAGCTACTTGTATATTTTTATCCCTACTCAGTTGATAATTCCAATTTTCAAATATATTCTTTGTTTTCAAACTAGATATTTCCCAATATTCTTTACTTGCATTCCGAACTTTACATTGTTGGTATTCTTTAATACCATTAGAATAAGTAACAAGGATATCTGTACCTTTTTCATCCTCTCCAAGTGCTTCAATCATAACACTATAATTTGTTTCATTAATAAGATTCAACAGTTCATAAATAATACACTTAATCTCATATCTATTACCAAGTTTATCTGCTCTTCCACCTTTTTCTAACGGCATATCTTTCCTCTCCATTTCTTTTTAATAAATCTCATTTTAATACCCTTAAATTTAATTCATCTTTTGGAATTTTCATTTAATTTATATCCTAAAATACGATTTCTATTAAAAATGATTACATAAAATTAACTATCTTGCTTTCTTATGATCGCCTTTCTCCTTTTCATGTCTATTGCAATAATTTATGAATTACAAGATCATTTCCTATCAAAATAGAAGAGGCATCATTTTTCTACGATACCTCTTTTTTTATATTACAAAATTTATTCTTTTATACGCACTGCTAATCCTTCTACTTCCTCTAAAGTTAACTTAAAATATTTTGCAATTTGTTCATAAGATAACACCCCTACTTTAATCGCATCCATTGCTAACTGTCTACGCTCATTGAAAATGGCTTCATTCCTCATATCTTCCATCATTTTACACATAACCCCCACTCCTTTCTCAATAAGAGTTCAGAAATCTCAGTTTTTACAACTTTATCGCCTTTTTCTATTCCTTTTAAGTCAACACTACTATATTCTCCATATGGCCTAAGAGGATGAGCAGTACGTTAATATATAAACATACCGACGGAAACTCATGATTTTATCAAACTTTCGTCCAAACACCCGATCAACTAATTTAAGCCATATGTTCCAAATTAATTCTCATAAACCTTTCGTTACAAGTTTTATTTTTTGTTTACTTTCTTAGTTTCTTCCAGTTTTTGCTTTGCCACTTCTATATTCTGATCATCAATGTAGTATGCAATAGCCGCTTTTCCAATCGTATTTGTACCTGCAAACGCTACTGCTGAACTTACTGTTGATCCTGAACCAGGCCATACTACATTCAACAATTTTGATGCCTGTTGTGCCACTATCTTAAATCCATAACCTGCAACACCTACACCACCTACACTCAAAATAAACTCTCTTGCTGCATCTAGTGATAATTCTCTACCACTCAATGAAGCAATTAACATCACTAATACACTTTGAATTATTAATAGCACATAGATGTCAGATGTAGGAATTGGTGTTACTGCAACTGCCGCAGATATACCTGAAAAAACCTTATTAAGATGTTTTGCAATTCTATGTACAACATCTTTTAATCTAGCAGCCATCCTTAATCCCATCTGTGCTTCAAAATCAAGGATGGCTTCTTCCAAAATATCAAGCAGTTCCTCGATTCTATATCTTCCATCAAAAGCGATTTCCAAATTTTCTATCTCCCGTTCTTCCAATTAAGAATATTCTTGGTGGTCTATGTACGTCAATACCATCCATAAGTTTTTTTAAGTCCTTATCTCCAAGAATTGTATCCTTCAACATTGTTTTTGTTTTTTTAGGAATTGCATCTGGCAGATTATCTATTAAATCGTCTGCCTTAATATAAAAATTTTTCATATTTTCAAGTCTTTTCTGGATTGTCATTTTATCATCTTTCATATATCTTTCCTCCTACTTTTTCCCATAATTTTTATGGAAACACTCCTTACCAAGTTGCCATATATATTTATCAATCAGCTTCAAATTGTATTGTTCCAACTAATAAAACTTTCTAAAGTCAATGAGCGTTCCTTTAAAACGAACATAATCTTTTAAATCTGTAAGTGTAAAATCTGAAAAGACATCACCGTTTCTAAAATAGAACAACACTTTCTCAATGTAACTATCATAAATAGGATAATATAAAATGGTATAATGACTACCGTATTTTATTGCAAAAGCATAAAAATCATTCAGCGTAGTAACCTTAATCAAAATATCTCATATGTTTATATTTTCTGAACACAGTTTAAAAAAAGTTTATTAAGATCATCTTCCTACAAATGATAGTTCTCTAATATTTATTCCAAAGAAAATGTTCTGACTTTTATAACATTTATACCATATCTCCTCCTTAATCGTATTATTCCATAAATTTTATTTTATCATTAAAAATATTTTTTCTCAACGAAATAATAAAACTTATAAAAGAGATTAGATGAAAAATACAGGTCTTTTTTATACCTAAAAATAAACATTAGAAATGATTGCACAAAAAGTCCTCAAAATCTAAAAATGGAGCAGATTGTAAAAACAATCCACCCCAACTATTGACATAGAGCCAAAGAAAACTCTTGAGCAAAAAGCTCAAGAGCTTTCCTTTTAACAGTATTGATTCTTTTATAATCTTATAATCCTATAATCCCATTTCTTTCGCCAATTTCTCTACTTCTTTTAATGGGAGATTGGAATATTCTGAAATTTTTTCATATGACATATCTTCAGAACGAAGTAATTTTGTTGCTGTTTCTTCCGCTGCCTTCTTTGCTGCTTCTTCTGCTGCTTCCTTACGCATATCTTCCATCATTTTACACATAGTCGCCACTCCTTCTCTATTTTCTTTAAAATATTTCACTCGTTCCAACAATGGTTTGTAATACATGTCCTCTGGTCTAGTACAGGAAAAATCCTTCATTAAGATTCCCAATGGAGTATCATCCTGATATGCACCATTTACATATATGATGTGCGCCTCATCACCAAAATACTCACCTGTTTCTTGAATCACACGCTCAATATGATAAATTGGCAAATTCTTTTTCAAAACATCATGTTCTGTAATAAAAATCACATATGTTTCTGGTAACTGATCATATTCTTCTTTTGCCATAATCGTGTTTGAGTCTATTACACTGCTATGATATCTCGCTCGTTTCGTAACCGCCCCTTTATCAGCCCTCTGAATCTCAATATTATATCGTTTGCCAGTGCTATCCATGGCATAAATATCAAGAATAATTGAACGTCCCTGTAAATTCTTAATCTGATGTTGTGCATGAACTTGTTCAATTTTTAAATCTTGTCGCTCTAACACAATTTGAACTACTAATTCCGTACATTCAATATTGTCCTCAAAACATTTGGACATAAAGTCGTCATCCATTAGGCGAAATTTTTTTAAGCGCTCCAAATATTCCTCTTTAAACTCATTGGATTGCCCCATTTCTACACACCCCTTCTACTCCTTGTTTGTAATATTATTATACCAAATCTACCTTTTACTTTCAACACTATCACCTCTTTGACAATATCCATATACTTTTGTATTTTGTGCTATTTTCAAATGCCAACAATAAAATTCTCCGTCCATCTTGTCTGAGAATTTTATTCTTATCAATATGAAGTTTTCTGTATATCCTCATTTCTGATTGACCTCATTTAATCTACATCCTGCAAATCAAAGTACGAATAAATCTTGATTTTTCTATGATACAAAAAAGACCAGAATTATTCCTCAAAAACTGATAGAATGATTCTGGTCGTATTTCTATTTTACTCGTCAAAATGGGCTTATATAAAGCAGAGAACAGACAGACTTTATCTAAACTATATTTTCTTTATTTTTCCTTCGTCAACACCACTACATTCTCCACATGTCCAGTCCATGGGAACAAGTCAAATGGATAACATCCTTTTGGCATGTATCCTTTTTTCTTAAAATAGCGAATATCTCTTTCTAATGTCTCTGGATGACAAGAAATGTAAACGACTTTTTTTGGCGCCATCATCGCTAAGGAATCGATAAACACTTCTGTGCTACCGCTTCTTGGAGGATCGAGAAATACCACATCGGCTTTTTGTCCATTTTCCGCCATCTTCACCATAAATTTGCTGGCATCCTCACAGTAAAATTTCGCATTTTTTATTTCATTTCTCTTACAGTTAAAAATAGCATCTTTTACGGCATCTTTATTGAGCTCTACTCCGATGACTTCTTTTGCCTTTTTACTTGCAATAAGACCAATCGTTCCAATTCCGCAATATGCATCAATGACTTTTTCTTTTCCACTTAGTCCAGCTAACTCCATGGCCTTTTCATAAAGGTGTTCCGTTTGAATTGGATTAATTTGATAAAAGGATTTGGAAGAAATTCGGAATGTACAGCCACATAATACGTCTTCAATATAGCCTTTTCCGTATAGAACGTGTTCTTTATCTCCAAGAACCATGCTGGTTCCTCTTCCATTAATATTTTGAATTACCGTTGTAATTTCTGGATGTTTTTGTCTTAATGCTTTTACAAAATTATTTTTTGATGGAAAGACAGGAGAGGCTGTTACTAATACTACCATAACTTCCCCTGTTGCAAATCCTCTTTTTACAAGGATATGGCGCATCAGTCCATATTGGGTATCTTCATCATAGACTTTCATTTTAAAGGATTTCATTAACTCTTTAATCGTTCCAATAATTTCATCCGCTTTTTGGTCCTCGATGAGACAGCGATCGATAGGCACTACAATATGGGTTCCTTCTTTATAGACTCCGGATATCACTTGGTTCTTTCTATCTCGGTCGAGTACCGCATGGACTTTATTGCGATAAAAATATGGCTCTTCCATTCCTTGAATTGGATAAACGGTACAATGGCGTTTCATAAGCCCATTGACCCATTTTTGTTTTTTTGCAAGTTGTTCTTCATAAGAAAGTCCTTGATATTGGCAACCACCGCATTTCTTTGCATAAGGACAGACCATACTTCCTTTGTTAGACCCTTTTTTCAATTCTTTTTTTCGTTCTTTTCCTGTCTTAGAAAGTATACTCTCCTTTCCTTTATTACTCTCTCGATTCTTTTGAATCTTTTGTTCCTTGATCGGTTTTGGATTCTTTTGAATTTCTTGATTTCTTTTATCGCTTTTTCCATCCTTTTTTTGCTCGGATCGTTTCTCTATTCTGTTTTCTGATTTTTTTTCTCGTTGTTTCCACTCTTTTTTCATTTTCATCTACTCTTTATTCTCTTCATTTTTATTTTTTAATTTAATCGTTAACAGTTCCTGCCTCTTTTTAATATTCAGAACCTGTCTCTTCCCCTTTTATGATTTTTACAATTTTACTTGTTCCTAGACGCTCTGCTCCTAATTCCATAAACTTCTCTGCATCTTCAAGGCTTCCAATTCCGCCTGCTGCTTTTATTTTCACATCGCTTCCAATGTATTTTTTAAATAAGGCAACATCTTCAAAAGTAGCTCCTGATGTCGAAAAGCCTGTAGAAGTTTTAATGTAATCGGCTTTTGCCTTTGTTACAATCTCACACATCTTTATTTTTTCTTCTTCGGTAAGAAGGCAAGTTTCAATAATCACTTTTAAAATTCTTCCACCACATACTTCTTTTATCTGCTCGATTTCTCTTTGTACATAGTCATATTGTTTTGCCTTTAATGCGCCAATATTAATGACCATATCAATTTCATCTGCCCCATTTAAAATGGCATCTTTTGTTTCAAATACTTTTGTAGTGGTTGTCATATTTCCATTTGGAAATCCAATTACCGTACAGATTTTTAATTGATCTTTTACATAGTTTTTGGCCTCGCGCACATAACAAGGTGGAATACAGACAGAAGCTGTGTGATATTTGATTCCATCATCGCAAATTTGCTTTATCTCTTCCCATGTGGCAGTTTGCAATAATAATGTATGATCGGCTACACTTAAAATTTTCTCTCTATCCATGTGATACTCTCCTTTTTCTTCTATATTTTTCTTATTTTTACTGTTCCCTATCTCTTCACTATTATTATATAGCAGTTTGCATCGCTTCACATAAAAAGGACTGTTTAAAAACAACTTATTTTTTAACAGTCCTTTTTTCTCATCGTCAAAACTTATTCTATCATAATACTATAGGCACCACTAGCATTTTTTGTTGTTGTCTTTGATACTTTTATATAATACGTCCCTTTTGGAAGCGTATCTCCTGTTTTCATCCGAACAACACCATTAGGAGGATAAAATTTACTATTGCGAATCGTTACTTTCGAATTAGCGGATACCAATTGATACTGTAACTTCTCGCTGTTATAGCTTGTAATAATCATACTCAATTTTTGTTTTTTGGATAATGTCACTTTAAACCAATTTTCTTTTGACGTAGAATCGGTTAAATAAAGAATTCCTTTTTTTGTTTTTTTCTTCGTTAAGGAAACAGCTTTTGCTTTACTTGTTCCTGCCTGTGAAGCATAGGAGTAAAAACGATAGCGAATTCGATAACAAGAGTTCATGTCTTTTACCCGAATATAATAAGTTCCCTTTTTTAACGCATAGTAAGTGGAATATTCATTACTGGCAGATAATGTTGATTTTTTTGGATTTAAGGAAACCTTTTTACTATTTAAGATTTCAACATTCATTGTCTTATCTTCAAACACTTTTCCATGAATAACAATTCTTCCATTTTTTGAAATTTTTATTTTATATAAAACTTTTTTTCCTGCTTCGGTTGTATAAGTACAAGCAGAAACTCGATTGCTCAACGTTCTTTCTGTATCTCCACGATAAAGAACGGCATTTCCTTCAATGGAAATTGGAAGATTCGTCTGTGCTGTCTCAGCGGTCATTGTATAGTTTCCCGCTTTCTTAATTGGAATCATTACTGTTTTTGTCAATTGTTCTGGTGTTAATGTAATCGTCTTTACTTCCTCTTGGCTCGTTTGTTGCTTTAAATGAAGAACAATCTCTTGGGTAACCGCCTCTGTTCCGTTGTTGGCAGATACTTTTAACTGTAACTGACCAATATAAGGGACTTTGAAAGAAACTTCTGACGTTGTTTGAAATGCTTCAATCGTTGTCTGAAAGGCAACGGCTTCCTTTGATATTTCCTTTCCATACTGTAAACCTACTGGCACAGTAATATTCTCTTGTTGTGTTTGTTCTTTCGTTTGATCTTGATTTTCTTCTTGTTCCACTTGTGTATTTTGATTCACTTCTTCTGCGCCGATAGCGATTGTTTGTCCATTCATCCCCATAACAAGGGCTAGGACAATTGCTATCTGTTTTATCCTCCGCATATCTTTCCTCCTATTGCTGTAAAATCACCATTTTTTTCAGTATACTGTTAATTGGATCTTTTTGTCAAGACATTCACAAGAGAAAAGAAAAAATGATGAGAAATGCCTTTCCTAAGCTGATCCCATTCCCAAACAGTCGTTAACGATTATCTAATATTCTACACCTTTTCTACTTGAAATTCCTTGTTCAAAAGGATGCTTTACTTTTTTAATTTCCGATACATAATCTGCTAATTGGATTAATTGTTCACTTGGATTTCTTCCAGTCAATACGACTTCTAATTTTGTCGGTTTCTTTTTCAGTTCTTCGATTAACAACTCCTCTGATAGCAACCCTGCATCAATCGTATAAAGCGTTTCATCTAAAAACAATAGATCATATTCTTGTTCTTTTGCTTTCTGAAACATCTCGATTAATTTTTTATTGTTCTCTTTTAACTCTTGCTTTTTCTCTTCTTCTGTCATCTGAAAAGAAAACTTCACTTGATCTTTTCCCTTTTCACAAGTAATGAGAGGAATCTGCTCTAAAATATTTCTTTCGCTGCTCGTATTATTTTTCATAAACTGATAGAGCAGAACTCGTTTTCCTGCACCTGCAAATCGGATGGAAAGCCCTACTGCTGTAGTTGTCTTTCCTTTTCCATCACCACAATATAAATGAAGAAGACCTCTTTCTTTTTCCATCATAAATTCCTTACTCTTCCTTTCCTAAATTTCTAAAATACGATACACTTCTTCCATATCAATAGAAGCACGAATAAGATCCGCTAGCTTATCATACTGGCTATTTTTAAACTGTTCAAAGGATTGTTCTTCCTCTTTTTCCTCCAGTTGAAAATAAGCTTTTGCAAACATTTCATTATCAAAAATACCATGAAGATACGTTCCTGCTACCATTCCATCTTCGCTGATACAGCCATCCATCCTATCATCTTCTAATATGGAAAATGGCTTTGCTCCATCTTCATAATTGGTTTTTCCCATATGAATTTCATATCCATGGAGTTCTTGTTCCTGCTCTTCTTTTCTATCTTCTTGAAAAAGTACCGATCCACAGGCTAACTTTCCCTTTATTTGTGTTCTTGTCTTTCCTTCTAAGAAAATAGTTTCAAAATCAAGAAGCCCCATTCCTCTCATAGTGCCACCATATTCCACATGATTTTTATCGTCTAATCGCTTTCCAAGCATTTGAAATCCCCCACAAATTCCAAATATATGGGCTTTCCCTTTTTTTCTTAAAATAGCTCCTTCTAGTCCAGTTTCTTTTAACCATTTTAAATCTGCCATTGTATTTTTTGTTCCTGGTAATACAATATAATCTGGATTTTTTAATTCTTCTTTTCGCTCTACATAACGAACAGAAATACTATCATAAAAATCTAATGCTAAGAAATCGGTAAAATTTGAAATATGAGGAAACCGAATGATTGCCACATCTTTTCCTTCCAACTGTTGCTTCCGATACAATTGACTTGATAAGCTATCCTCATCATCTAATACAATTTCTTCCATTGGAATTACACCTACCACTGGCTTCTTTGTCAAATCTTCGATCATCGTAAGCCCTGGCTCTAAAATCTTTTTATCGCCACGAAACTTATTGATGATCATACCTTTAATTCTCTCTTTTTCCTCCTCCTCTAATAACTCAATTGTGCCATATAAAGAGGCAAACACACCACCTCGATCAATATCGGCCACTAAAAGAACAGGAGCATTTACCATTTTTGCCAAACCCATATTTACAATATCTTCGGATTTTAAATTGATTTCTGCTGGACTTCCAGCACCTTCGATGACGATAATATCATACTCTTCCTCTAACGTACGATACGCTTTCATAATATCAGGAACGAGCTTAGACTTCCTTTTAAAATAATCCTGTGCGGATAAATTCCCATACACTTCTCCATTTACAATCACTTGAGACCCCATGGCAGTTGTCGGTTTTAATAAAATAGGATTCATAAATACCGTTGGCTTAATTCCTGCTGCTTCCGCCTGCATTGCCTGTGCTCTTCCTATTTCTAAGCCTTCTTCTGTAATATAAGAATTTAACGCCATATTTTGTGATTTAAAAGGAGCAACTTTATATCCATCTTGTGCAAAAACGCGACAAAGTCCCGCTGTCACAAATGTCTTTCCTGAGTTTGACATGGTCCCTTGAATCATAATACATTTTGCGGGCATACTATTTCCTCCTTCAATGCGGTAAGTAAACGCTTGTTGTCCTCTGCTTTTTTAACGGCAATTCGATAATAATCCTTTGTTAAATTGCGATAATTACCACAGCTTCTTATTAAGATTCCTCTTTTCAACAGGCGCTCATGAAGCGTTTCATCTCCTATTTTTTGAAATAAAATATAATTGACTTCTCCTTCTATTACATGGAATCCTAACTGTTTTAACTCGTTTATGAGCCATGTCCTTTCTTTCGTCACATAGTCAATGGTTTTCTCAACAAATGCCTCCTGTCCTAATGCATAAACTCCTGCAACTTGTGCTAAATGATTCACACTCCATGTAGGACCTTGTCTTTTCATCTCTTCTTTCGTCACAGCATCGCTTAAAATTCCATAACCAATTCGAATTCCCGGCATTCCATACATTTTTGTAAAAGAATGTACCATTGTAATATGTGGCTGTTGTTTTAAATAGACATCCATTGTTCCTTCTTGCTTTTTTAAAAACTCTGAGAAACTAAAATCCAATAACAGTTTCACATGACACTCTTTTGTTTTTTCCACAATTTTTTTCAAAAGTTCTTCGTCTATTACTTTTCCTGTTGGATTATTTGGAGAACATAAAATTAAAAGATCATAAGAGGAGTCAATACAATCTAAAAATTCTTCTGTTAATGTCAATTCGTTCTCCCCTACGTTTCGATTCATATAATAATAGACAAGTTCTACTTCTTTTATCCTATCCTCTGTTATCCGAGCCTCTTTTGCATCTTCCTCTTTCCCAAAAAGAATTTCTCTTTTCTTTATCGTTCCATAATAATTCGTTAAAATTTCTTCGTACTCAACAAAGGTAGGCACAGGCAATAAAATCTTTTTTGGGCGCAATGCCACAAAATAGCGATAAAGGACATCCGCTCCTCCGTTCCCACAATAAATTCGGTGAGTTGGTACTTTTTCAAACTCCGCCAATCTCTTTGTAAGCTCTAAGCAATCGGGATCTGGATAATGAATCACCTCATCCATTCCTTTGATCATCGCTTCTTTCATTCCCTCTGGCATTCCAAAAGGATTAATATTTGCTGAAAAATCCAGCCAATCATTTAAAGGCTTTCCTGTCTGTTCGGAAGCCTTATGACGATATCCTCCATGTAATTCCATATCTTTTCCTTTCTTTTGTCCGTTCTACTCATACGCTTTGAAAACGGTTCTGCTTGCGTTTACACAAATGAAAAAATGTGTCATTTCCGATTAATACTGTTCTTAATAAAACACAGAATATACAAGTCCAATACAAATGATCATCAATACCGTAGAACCATACATTAAATACTGGGTTCTTTTAATATCCTCTATTTTTGCAGAACGAGTATTATCCCCAATGGTTGGTTTTTCCACCGGCTTTCCAAAATAGTTATGAGTTCCACCAAGTTGAATATTCAATGCTCCTGCTACAACCGATTCTGTCTGAGCACTATTAGGGCTTAAATGTTTATAGCGATCTCTTGCATAAACTTCCACCCCTTTTTTTCCATCATATCCAAGCAACGCACAGACCGCTAAAATTAAAAATGCAGAAATGCGCGCTGGAATTAAGTTACATATGTCATCACATTTGGCAGATACTTTGCCGAGATATTCATACTTTTCATTTCGATATCCAACCATAGAATCTAATGTATTGACCGCTTTATATGCCATTCCAAGAGGTGCGCCGCCAATGGCAATAAAAAATAATGGTGCAATCACACCATCCGATGTATTTTCTGCAATCGTTTCAATCGTAGCCTTTATTACTTCTTCTTTTGAAAGCTCTTCAGTATCTCGTCCAACAAGATAAGAAAGCTCTTTTCTCGCCCCAATTAGATCTTCTTCTTTTAATTTTTGGTACACTTTTAATGTCTCCGTCACAAGACTTTTTGATGCTAAAATTCGGTAAATAAACCAAACTTCAATTCCATGTCTTAACAGTGGATGAAAAATCCCTGCAATATATAAAATTGCCCAAATAACGAAATAGGAAACGAAAACCGTTGTGCCACAAAGAATCCCCCCTGCTATCACTTCTTTTTTCTTATCTCCTTTCGCCATCTTTCGACACCACTTTTCTGTAAAAGTAATATAAGAGCCGATCCTTTGAACAGGGTGTTTTATACTATGAGGATCTCCTAACATACAATCTAAGAAAAATCCCGCTATAATTTTAAAAAATAATATCATTAATCTTTCACCTACTACTCATCTTCTTTCGTTTTTTCACCATTTCTTACTCCTTATCCTACTCACTTATCATTTATTTTACCTTTTGTTCAAACATATCATTTTCTATGGCATGAAAAAATCGTTCCATAGCCTTTTTGTTACTTCGGAAATGAAAATGTGGATATCCTGCATAGATCGTATCGGTATGATATCCACCGTTCCAACTTCGACTTTTATCAGGCTTTTCTACTTGAAAGGCTGATAACTCTTTTTCTTCTTTTGAGTAATGAAATTCATGAGCTTTTAATCGCTCTCCTTTTTTTGCCAAAAGACCATCTTTTAGCGCAACTAATTCTACATATCCAAAATGCATATTCAATTTTTTCGTCATTACAATTTCTTGAGGAATCGCTCCTACAAAAGGATATATTTCCCCTCCTTCCAATCGTAACGTCTCACAAAGATACAAATAACCTCCACATTCTGCAATCATCGGTATCTTTTCCTTTACTGCCTTTTGAACACTTTTTATCATGGATTCATTTTTTACCAATTGCTTTGCATAAAGTTCTGGATATCCTCCTACGAGGTAAATAGCATTTGCCTCTTTTGGAATTTCTTTTTCTGTTAATGGACTAAAAAATAAAATTTCTGCTCCTTGCTCTTTTAAATATTCGATATTATCTTCATAGCAAAAGCAAAATGCTTCATCTTTAGAAACAGCGATTTTAAGCTTTTCCTTGTTTTTCTTTCTTTCTTCTTTCTTATTTCCTTTTTTTTTCAAATCTCTCTTAAAGGCAGGAGGGACATAGGTGTTTGCCAACTGTAAAATCATATCAAGATCAAAACATTGTTCTGCTAATGCTCCTAATCGTTCAATAATTTCGTCTAAATCTTCAATCTCTTCTGCCGTCATTAGCCCTAAATGGCGTTCTTTAATTTGAACCTCTTCCTCTACTGGCAAATACCCAACAACTAAAATCCCTAGCTCTTCTTGTAAAAAGATTTTAAGACGTTCATACATAGCTTTACTACATTGGTTTAAAATCACGCCACAAATTCGATTTTTCTTATATTCTTTCATACCTTTTATGACAGCCGAAAGAGTCGCCGACATCCCTCTTGCCGATACGACTAATACTACAGGGAGATGTAATTTCTCTGATATTTCATAGGAACTAGCGATGGAAGAAAGTCCCATTCCGTCATAAAATCCCATAACGCCTTCTACAATAGCAAGCTCGCTTGTCTTTGCATAGCGATAAAATACTTCTTGTAACGATTCTTCTTCCATGAAAAAACCATCTAAATTATGGGAAGATTTTTTTGTAATATGACAATGTAGCATCGGATCAATGTAATCTGGACCACATTTAAATGGGGCAATTTTCATCTTTCTTTCATGAAATGCTTTCATTAAAGCACATACAACCGTTGTTTTTCCACATCCACTTCCTGTTCCAGCTATTAATAAACCACCAAAAGTATCTTTCTTGTTGGCTTTCTTAGTACAAGGATTCTCTTCTTCCCTACCTTTTTTATCCTTTTTTTCTTCTTGACTTTCTTCTTTTGGTCTTCGAATCATTAAAACAGGAATATTTGCTTCTTTACAAGCCTCTATTTTTTGATCGACTCCTCCTGCTTTTCCACTTTCCTTTGTTACAAGAATTTTACAATGATATTTTTTTAGTAATGCTAACGTATCTTCTTTCGAAAATGGAGGGTTCTGATAAAGAATATGACTTTTATCAATCGGCAAGTTTTCACAAGCACGATAAGAATACTCATGATCTAAAACTCTTGCATAAATTCGTTCTCTTCCATTGTTTACTTCTTTTAGGTAAATGGATAACGTATTGCTCCCTGTTGTCAATAATAGATTATCGTCTTCTTTCATTCCATTTAAGTGCGCAATGGCTTCTTCTATCGTATCCACAAATGTAATTTGTTCATACTCATACTGCATCGTTTCTCGTTCCACTCTTTTATAAGGGATTTTTAATTGCTCACAAGCCTCTTTCACATTTTTTGTCACAACGACTGCAAAAGGGTGAGAAGCATCGATCACTTCTATTGGAGCTTCTTCTTCAAAGAAAGATAAAAATCCTTCTTTTTCCAGTTTACCTTCTCTCACTTCAATTGGATAAGCAGAAAGCATTTTTGTTCCGAGAGAAGTTGCCGTTGTAGCGATTACTTGTTTTCCCTTTTTTAATAATTGTTCAATCACTTTTCGACTTTCTGTCGTTCCCGCAATGACAATGACTTTTTCTTTTTTCAATTTCCTGCCTCCTCTCTATCATTGGCATAGAGTTCTTTTTCTCATCTACCGTTATTATCCTTTTTTATTGTTCTTTCGTATCATTGCTTTCCTTTTTGATAACAACCGTTGTCAAATATTCATATTCCCTTTTACTATCCAATGGACCAATGTATTCTCCTTCCATGCCAACCTGACTCATCACATAAGCAGTCATTGTTTCTTCTTGTTCTTGTAATAACGTTTCAATCTCAGCAATAAATCGAGATGCTTTCATAATGACTAAGTTATCAAAAAAAGGAAGCACCTGTTTGATTTGTTCGATTCCTTTTAATGATGGAATCACCATCAATGACTCTTTTCCTTCCGCAAGGGAAATGCCAGCTAACGAAGCTCCTGCACAAAAAGACGGGATTCCCGCAACCATTTCTGTATCATATCCTGCCTTTTTTAACCGATCGCAAACATAAAAAGCAGTGCTATAAATCGAAACATCTCCAAGAGTAATCAATGCTCCACTTTTTCCTTGTTCTAAATAGGCTGCAATCTGTTTCGTTGCCAATTCCCAACCTTTTTCTTGTTCTTTCCGATCTCTTTTCATAGCAAATATAACGGGAATCACCTTTTCCTCAGGAATCGTTATCACTTGTTCTACAATTCCAAATGCCTTGCTATCCTCTCCTATTTTTTTCACAGGGATAAAAACATAATCCACCTCTTCTAATCGTTTTTTTGCCTGTAGCGTTAAAAGAGAAGGATCTCCTGGTCCAACTCCAATGCCGTATAATTTTCCTCTCATCGTATTTCTTCTGCCTTTCTAATATGTTCTACATAAATTTGTGCTATTTCATCATATTCCCCAAGCCCCTTCCTACAAGTTTTCACTTGATATCCTTCTTGTTCCAATCGATTTTTCCAAGCACTTTTTTTCTTTCCTATCATATCATTTGTCACATGTCCACCTGCTACAAGAAGCAAAGGAACAATCGTAACTGTATGAATTTCTCGCTTTTTTAACTGATTTATCACATCTTCAATCGTAAAAAATCCTTGAATGGTTCCGATATAAATATCGTCTCGCTTTCTTTGATCAAATTGGCACTTCATTTTCTCATAACAACCATTGGCATAATGGGAACTTCCATGCCCCATTAAAACAATTGCCTCCTGCTCTTTTCCTTTTGGAAATTGTTTATGATAAAAGTCTACGCATTGTTCATAATCTCTTTCTTCTGCTAACAATGGTTTTCCAATCTTCAATCGAGGGAATTTCGTCTGAAATTCATAAATTTGTTCCATCATTTTATGAAATTCTAAGCCTGCAATCATATGTGTCGGCTGACAAATCACTTCTTTATATCCTTCTTGTACTAGATACTCTAACAATTGAAGTGGTGTTAACACTTCATTCCCTTGTCTTTTTAACTTTGCTACAATACGAGTCGAAGTAAACGCTCGAAAACAATCATACTCTAAGAAATGCTCTTTTATATAAGATTCTATATGTGTAATCGCTCTCATTCCTGTTGGATAAGAAGTGCCAAAACTAATAATAACAAGCGCTTTTTTCATATTCTTTTCCCTTTCCACTTTTCTTTATGATTCTGCTAAAAAAAGCGTCACTGTATTTTGAGATTCCATCACATGATAACTACCTAGTGTTCGACTTTTGCTAATTCCAACTTGTAATACTTCTACCTCGTTCCAGCCGTTCAATAAAGTAACTGCTTCTGCTACTGTTTCTAATGTAACCGCAGATAAAATCACACGGATCCCTGTCCTTCTACTTTTAATTTCTTTTAATATTTCAGCAAGTTCCCCTTTGCTTCCTCCAATAAAGACACAGTCTGGAGTAGGCAATTCAGAAAGCACTTGTAATGCTCTTCCTTCCACAATATGCAAATTTTTACAATCAAACTTTGCTTTATTTTTTTCCATCAAAGAAAGTGCTTCCTGTTGATATTCCACACTATACACTTCTCCATAAGGAGCTTGTCTTGCACATTCCACACTAATCGAACCTGTACCAGCTCCTAAATCCCATATAACACTGTCTTCTTCGATACCGAGATGATGAACCGCAAGCACCCGCACTTCTTCTTTCGTCATTGGTGTTTTCCCACGGACAAACTCTTCATCTTTTAAATAAGAAAGAGGCTCTCTTTTTTTCGGATTTAAATTTTCAATAATTGCTACACAAAGAGCTGGATAACTTCTATTTGCAATCTCCTCTGGAACTCCCTCTTCCAAACTCTCAGTATCATAAGTTAAATTAGCTCCAATATAAAATTTCACATCTTTCACTTGATATTCCAAACAAACTCGCGCTAAAAAATCTGGGCCTTGTTCCTTACTACATAAAAAGAAGTTATAGCGATGAGCCATAATATTTGCCACAATCGTTCCGTGTTTTATTCTTCTTCCATGAACACTCATAATATTCGCTTCTTCCATTGTAATTCCAAAAGACGCTCCTAACATTTGTAAAGAACCAACAGCTGGAATAATTTGAATATACCATTCTTTACTTCTTTCGTCATTTTGGATGGAGCGAGTTAAGCTATAAAGCAATGGATCGCCAGAAACTAAAATCCCTACATCTCCTTCTCGTTCTAGCTCTTCAATTAACGCAATTGTACTTTCTACACTTCCCATCGTATATCCATCTTCTCTTCCAACTGCTTCTAACATTCGCCTTGCACCAATGATATGCTCTACTTGTTCCATCTTCTTTTTCGCAATCGGTAACAGATACTCTGTATTTCCAGGTCCTAGTCCAATGATATAAACAGTACCCATGCTATCACCTACCTTTCTTCTAAAGAATCTCCAATAATCGTTCCATTTTTATCAAATAAGATCACTCTTATTTCCGTAGCATATCCGGTTCGAATCTTAGCGTGATATGCCCCTCTCTTCGCAATTTCTTGCCAAATATCCATAAGATTTTCTCGCTTTAAAATCTCGATTGCCTTTTCCGTTGTTTTACTTTCATATAACTCTTTTAGCACTTCTTGACTTGCTCCTAAAAGCCCTGCATGGGTGCATATAATCTCATTTCTTCCATCTGCTACATGGCTGTGGGTATTCATAATTCCTGCGGATAGCTTCATTAATTTTCCAACAGCACCTGCTAATACTGCCTTTTTAAACCCAAGTTCTCCTGCCTGTTCTAACATAAATCCAACGTAATTACTCATTTGAATGGCATACTTTGGTTCTTTTAAATACTTTCTGGCCATGCGCTCTCCTGCAAGCCCTGGAACGAGTAAAATTTCTTCATTTCCTTGTTTTCTTCGCATTTGTAACTCGTACGCAAGAGAATCTTTTAATGCCTCTTCACTCATAGGGCGGACAATTCCTGTTGTTCCTAAAATAGAAAGCCCTCCAATAATTCCCAGTTTGCCATTTAATGTTTTCTTTGCTAACTCTTCTCCATTGGGAATGGAGATCGTAACAATAGCATGACGTTTTCCGATGATTTTTTTAATTTCATTTTGAATCATCTGTCTTGGAATCGGGTTAATCGCTGGCTCTCCCACTTGAATTTTTAGTCCCTCTTGTGTTGCAATTCCAATACCAATACCTGCCCTAAATTCTACAATGCCATCCTCTTCTGCTCCAATCTCTACGATAGACTCTACATGGCAACCATGGGTAACATCGGGATCATCGCCCGCATCTTTTACCACATAACACTTTCCATATTGTTCTGTCTTATGAACAGAAAGTCTTAAAAATCTTTTGATAGGAGTATCGATTTCCACGACACTAGGACAAGTCCCTGTGGTCTGCCAAATGACAGATGCAAGTGACGCAGCAGCTGCACAAGAACCGGTTGTAAATCCTTCTTTTAGTTGTTTCATTCTCTTACTCCTCTCTTTCCTCCTTTTCCGTTTCTTTTTTTGCCTCGTAAATCATAGCATTACAAATGGCTGCGGCAATATTACTTCCGCCTTTTCTTCCACCTGCTACAATATAAGGAACGTCCTTCATAGATAATAACAGTTCTTTTGATTCTAATACATTCACAAACCCAACAGGTGCTCCGATAATCAGAGCTGGCTTTACTTTTCCTTCTTTTACTAATTCACAAATACGGATTAACGCTGTCGGTGCATTTCCAATGGCAAAAATCACTTCTCCAGTAAGTTGTGCCCCTCGCTCCATACAAACAATCGAGCGAGTCACCCCTCTTTCTTTCGCCTCTTTTGCTACATCTAACTCCGCCATATAACAATGAACCTCTCCTCCATAAGAAGATAGCACTCTTTTATTAATTCCTGCGGCCGCCATATTCGTATCTGTCACAATATGAGCCCCTCGTTTTATTGCTTCTATTCCGAGACGAACGCTATCCGTTGAAAATTTTAAATTATCCGCATAATCAAAATCGGCGGATGTATGAATACAGCGCTTCACAACAGAAAACTCTGGTTCTTGAAACGTTCTTTCTCCTAATTCTTTTGTAATAATTTCCATACTTTTTTGTTCTATTTCATGTGGTTTCAATTTTATTTCCTCATCTATTCTTTATTTTATTTTTTCTATTAAAGATAAAGCTCCATTTTATTTTCCCTTTATCTTTCTTTTTACTTTTTATTGTATCATCTTTTCCCTAAAAAAAAATCACAAATTTCTTTGTTCCTATCGATAACTTTAAAACAAACTCACATTTTTTCCATAAATTTTATATAGAAAGAAGAATCAAAAAACAATCTCTCTTTTTTAACTAATATGTCTTGACATATATCTTGACATTAACTCTATTTTATGACATAGTAATAACAACTACATATGAATAGGAGGATTCTATGAGTACCGATACTCTTTTTGAAATAAAATCAAGAATTGAACAACTAAAAAAAGAAAAAAATGCGGTTATTTTAGCCCATTATTATACCCCAGCTGAAGTACAAGAAATTGCTGACTATGTGGGAGATTCTTTTTATTTGAGCAAACTAGCCGTCGATTTAAAAAAAGAAGTTCTTTGCTACTGTGGTGTTTCTTTTATGGGAGAAAGTGCAAAAGCCTTAAATCCTGAAAAAATCGTCGTTATGCCCGATTTAACCGCCGATTGTCCAATGGCACATATGGTCAATCTTGCACAACTACAAGCACTGAAAAAACAATATGAAGATCTTACGGTTGTCTGTTATGTAAACTCCACCGCGGAAATTAAAACGTATGCCGATGTCTGTGTTACTTCTTCAAACGCAGTTTCTATCGTAAAAAATCTTCCCGCAAAACATATTTTCTTTATTCCCGATCAACATCTTGGAAGTTATGTGGCATCACAAGTGCCTGAAAAACATATTATTTTAAATGATGGATACTGCCCAATTCACCATGAAATAAAAAAAGA